>JAISKQ010000041.1 GCA_031260865.1 Prevotella sp. | reverse complement strand
TACATTAATTACATTAATTACATTAATTACATTAATTACATTAATTACATTAATTACATTAATTACATTAATTACATTAATTACATTAATTACATTGCCTTAATTGCATAACTTTTTTTTTAGATTATTATAATGAAAAATTTATTATTTGTTTTTTTTATTTTGCCTTTTATTTCATGTGCTTCAAATACGGATGAAGATAATATTTGTCTTTATACCGAAAGGCAGTTAAAGGCTCTTGCCGTGATGGACGGGATGTTTGAAAATGTTCCTTCCGAATTAATAGTAGAAAATAGATATTACATTACTTTTGAAAATCAATATATTAAACCGGTGCATATTTGCGAGCACAGTTATATGGATGGTGAAATTGTCAAAGCGTTAGTAGAAGGAGAATGTATTTGGCGTCATCACGTTACGCGCAATGTCGCTCAATCCGAAAATATATCATTTTATTACGGAATATCTCCCGACGCTTCATCCTTCACATTGGTATATAGAGAGGGCGAAAAAAACGAGCAGGTGTATAAAACATTCAAACTTAAAGTAATTGATCAGACTCACTTCATCTTGGAAGATGAAGAATTGGAGATGTCATACGATTTTGTGAAGAGAACCCGATAAGAAATAAACTTCTTTTATCAATTGTCACAACAATCAATCTGTTTGTGATAGTGTACTCAGGGGCGTAATGCTTACTTCTAATCGCCAATAGGCGTAGGCGTTACTCCCCTTTTATATTATCCCTACGGTAGCGGTCAAATTCGGCTTTTGACCTGATTACGCAATCTTCGAGAGACAGTCCGTAGTAATAATTGCCAAGCAGATAAATACGGTCGTCTTTCTTTTTATCCCGCGCCTTTTCATCCATATTCAGAAGCTCGACGCGCATGGCGGGCAAACTGTGTCCTATCGACTTTGTCTCTATAATATCCGACGCGGAAATATTTAGCACGCGGCATATCAAATCGAGTTTTTCCGCTTCGGTTTTCTTCCCTTTCTCGAAATGAAATGTGAAGCTCCTGTATTTCCCATCTTCTACCAAGTCCCTGGATACCACCGACAAGAACTCATCGGATAACGGGATGATACCGGCTATTGGTTCCAGTTTTATTTTCTCTTGGGGGATTGTTATATTGAGTGACTCCGATTCAAAGATGGGGATAGAGGATAATAAGCCGGCTAATTCGGGTTCAATCTCCCGCAACAGCGCCGATGTCACGTTCGGATTGGCTGCCATCGCTATATTGTGGGCATGGAGTACTTGTCCGTCTCTAAGTTCTACGAGAAACGTACCGGCTTCTTTCCGTACGCTGACTACTTCCGACAGGTTGCTTACTTCGAGATTGTTTTTCGCTATCACGGCATCGATAAATGAAGATAATCCTCCCTTGAAGGTGAATCTACGGGCTAATTTGTTATCTCGTTCTTTCCTTTTCTTTAAAAAGATTTCGGCAGGATAATCATCCGCGGGTTGGCAGATAACAGCCCTGAAAGCATTGGCAAATAACCGGTCGTAATTGGACGCTCCCACGATGGGACGAAAATATTCCCGGGTGGTTTTCCCCGCTTTGTCCGAGAAGAAGAATTTAGGGAAATGAAGCAAGCACGAAAATTTAGAGACTTCAGACGCGATGCTTTTTATCTTATTGGAAGCGTACAGCATATAATTGAATTTGCCGAGCGGCTCTATCAATCCGGTTTCTCCCAACTCTTTCACAATCGCCAACAAGTTTGTGTACGAATTGTAGCAAGTGTGGGAACCCAGTTCATACCAATAGTCAGGTTGGACTGATAAATGACCGGTCTGCAATTGTCCGCCGGGGTTTTCCTCCTTTTCCAGCACCAATACTGTTTTTCCTTCTTTCTTCAGATAATGGGCAAATGTAAGCCCGCTTATTCCGCCGCCTACAACGATGCAATCATATACAGTTCCACTCATAACAAATCAAATTTGATACAAATATACATGGAATATTCCTCATTTTGGAGGTCAACCCGAAAAGTAATGGAAGATATGGCTAATTTAAAAAAAGTGACAAAGGTAACAGTTTTTAGTAAGTAGTTTACTATAGTTCAAGTTTACTAGCATGCTAGAACTCTTGTACACTTGTACACTCAAAACTTAAAAAGTGACAAAAGTAACAGTTTTTTGTTCTTGCCTCTGTTTTTTTTATTTGGCTTATAACTTTCAACTCAATACTTATAACTTCTTTCATCATATCAAAGACCTCTTTTCGGTGAGCAATCAACAGTGAAAAGCCAACAACTAATTACAAAAAGGTGACAAAAGTAACACTTTTTTTAGTTTACTAGAGTTCAAGAATTCAAGTTTACTAGCATGCTAGAACTCTCGTAAACTTGTACACTTGGAAACTCAAAACTTAAAAAGGTGACAAAAGTAACAGTTTCTAATTATCATCGCTTCGCTCCATTCTTTCTTGTAAACTTGTAAACTCAAAACTTATTACTTAAAACTCAAAACTTCCAACTCATATATAAGATAATTTTGTAAAAAAGAGATGACGGTTTTTCGCTGTTTATTGAGAGTAGCTTATGTTATAAAAAGTTAAAACATTTTTATTGGTATATAATCTCATTTTTATGCAATTGTCGCCCTTGCTGGACTTTTTGCCACCGCTCGCGCGGACGTAAAGAATTAAGAAGAGTTGGAAGTTTTGAGTAATAAGTTTACTAGAGTTCAAGTTTACTAGCATGCTAGAATTCTAGTAAACTTAAATACTAATAAACTGTTACTTTTGTCACCTCTTTTTAATTAATCATCTCCCCTCACCTTTTCAGGTTGACCCGATGATGCTCAAGGAGCGTTTTTATGGACAGAGACTTCCGATTTTGATTTTTCCTTGCTGCTTTAGCGAGCTAAACCGAGTAAAAAAAATTATTTACATAAAAAAATAAATTTGGTAAAATTTAAACATTCTCTTAGTACACTAAAAAATATTAATATTTTTTATTCTATATAATTTATTCCGTCACTTAGATACTTTTTCAAATCATCAAAGTTGTCTTTAGTGATTTTTAGTTGAGATAAAATTTGCCTTATTTTTTCGCCAATTTCATTACCTTTAGTGGATAGAGGATTTTCAAAAACAAGACTGCTATATAATTTATCGTCTTTTAATATCCAATCAACATAAACAGCTAATGGTCTATTTCCATCCCATTTATCTCTTGAACATCTATAGTTCAACGCCTTGCAAGCAAAATAAATATTTTGTTTTGTCGCAAAATCTTCAATAGTTTTCATCCTTTCGAGATAATAATCAAGAGATTGTCCATCTTTATCTACATTAATAATAAAATTGGCAACTCCGGAATCGTTGATAATTTCCCCATTCACAGAACAATTCTTTTTACTTTCATCTAAATTAGACCCCGCATAGATATCTATTTTTTGCTGATCCGTAAGGGTTATTTCTCTACTTTTCTCTCCTCCAGGTTTATTTAATAATTCATATTTCCATCCTATTTTGACACATAAAGCTTCAGTTCTGCCAACAGCTTTGAAATAAATCAAATAATCACTTTCAAATTTATCTTTTATAGAATTAGTACAGTTTTTTATTATTGTTTGGGCATCTTTACCTAAAATTTCAATAGCTCGTTCCAATGAGGTTTTATTTTCTAAGAAATCGGCGTTATCTTGCTTGACAGAAATTTTAAATTCTTTCTGAGTACCTTGTTCATCTTGCGTTAGAACATAGACATCTGTTTTACATTCGCCACTGTTTGGAGCAGGTTTTCCACATTTTAAAACTTTACAATTAATTCCATCGTATGAAAAATATTTACCTACACAAAATAATGATTTTATATATCTTTCTGTTTCTCCAAAATTAGGCATAATCTTCAATCAAATCTTTAAGTGGAACATTTAATGATTTTGCTATTTTCTCCGCTACGGTTAAAGATACATTCCGTTTCCCATTTTCAATATCAGGAAGGTATGTCCTATCTATATCAGCCATATTAGCTAATTTTTCTTGAGAAAGGTTTAGTAATAAACGCTTTTCCCTAACTCTTTTTCCAAAAATTTCGTTTATTGTCATAATTTTGTAAAAGTCATAATAAGTAGACAAATGTACAACGGACTATTGTCTACATCTTATATATAAATATGATAAAAAATAGATTTTAAATGATACCTTTGTAGTCCGTTTAATAACATAAGAGGGAAAGATATGAAAATTGTATCATTATTTGCTGGAGCTGGCGGCTTAGATATGGGCTTTGAAAAAGCTGGCTTTTCTACAATTTGGGCAAATGAGTTTGACAAGAATATTTGGGAAACATTTGAGTTTAATTTTCCAAATACACAGCTTGATAAACGAAGTATAATTGATGTTAAACCCGAAGAAATTCCTGATTGCGATGGAATTATTGGTGGTCCGCCATGCCAAAGTTGGAGTGAAGCAGGTGCTGGTCGTGGAATTAATGATAAACGTGGTCAGTTGTTTTATGATTACATCAGAATACTAAAGGTAAAACAACCTAAGTTTTTTTTGGTTGAAAATGTTGCAGGTATATTACACCCTAAACACGCCGAGTCTTTCAACGCATTTCTAAAAGAGTTTGAAAAAGCTGGTTATAATTTGTCTTGGAAACTGGTGGATGCCAATGATTACAATGTTCCACAGAATCGTTTACGTGTTATTATTGTAGGCTATAGACAAGATTTAAATAAAAAATTTGAATTTCCAAAGCCACAAGCATATAAACCTACTCTTAAAGATGCAATTTTTGATTTGAGGTTTGCCAAACCTGCAAAAGATAAAAACAAAACGAATGATGAGCTACATATTCCAAATCATGAATATATGAATGGAGGGTTTTCGACAATTTATATGTCACGAAATCGCGTTCGCTGTTGGGATGAGCCATCATTTACCATTCAAGCGGGAGGAAGACATGCACCTATTCACCCGAAAGCCCCTAAAATGTTATTTGTGTCGCAAAACAATCGAATTTTTGTTCCTGGAAAAGAAAATGAATATCGTCGGTTAAGTGTTAGAGAGTGCGCTAGAATACAAACATTCCCCGATAATTATATTTTCAAATATACAGATATTGCAGATGGATATAAAATGATAGGTAACGCTGTTCCCGTGAATTTAGCATATTTTTTAGCAAACGCTATAAAGGAACAACTTCAAACGACACAAATTAATAGTATTAATAAAATTTAAATGGTAAGTGCTATATTATTATACAATCATCAATATATAGGTTGAACTGCAAATTACATCAAATATTAACGAAGTAAGGTAATTTTTTTTGCACGCAGATAAACGCAGATTTTTATCTGCTAAAATTTAGATAATCCGAGTTATCTGTCCTCCATTACTTTATACCGATTTGGAATAGTGCTTTTCGCCATTCAACATTAACTTATCCAATGAAGCGGCCACATTGCGGACAAAGGGAGCGGCTTCGGGCAAAACATGTATATGCTTATCATCAAATTCGATAATACCGTCTTTTGCAAAGTCGGCGAGTAGGTCTTCTTTATAATTTAGGGCTGCCTTTACCTCGTTTACCGATATATTCAGCTGGTTTGCAATGTCTGCCCAATTAACCGTATAGTTACACATCAGAGCGGTTACGACTTCACGTGTTATCTGCTCTTCAGGGTTTAATATATATCCTTTCGCTATCGGAAAAAGGCCGGCGTTTACCTGCCTAATGTATGTGTCTAAGTCTTTTGTATTCTGGCTGTACGCCGCCGCCAATTGGCTGATGCCGGTGATGCCGAAAGCGTAAACTTGCCCGGTAGTGCGCCGCGTGCAATATCCCTGAAAATTGCGATGCAAGGTTTTTGATTCCAATGCCTTGTATAGTTCATCGTCCGGCAGCACAAAGTGGTCAAGCCCTATCGCCTTATATCCCGCGTCCGTCAACAAGCTCTTCGCCGTTTCGTATATCGCGTTCTTTGTGGAAACAGAAGGAAGACCTATCGCTTCAAGGTTCTTTTGCAATTCGTTTACCCACGGAACATGGGCATAAGAAAAAGTTACTATCCTGTCCGGCTTTAAGGCGATGGCTTTCGTAATCGTATCGGCGAATGATTCCGGGGTCTGTAAAGGAAGCCCGTATATAAAATCCATATTTAGAGACATCCCCTTGCTCCTCAGTATATGCACAATATCCGCCATCGGCATACGGGATGGTTTCCGGTTGGACGCTTTCAATACATCGTTGTTAAAATCCTGAACGCCAATACTGATACGGTTAAATCCGGCATCGAACAGTTCATTCCAGTAATTCTTGTCCATATATCCGGGATGACATTCTATCGCTATCTCAGGATTTTCGATACACTCAAATTCGGATAAAATCATCCGGTTGATTTCCCTCAGGACAGCTACCGGTTGAGACGTAGGCGTTCCTCCGCCATAGTGTATTTGCGATATTTTTCGGCTATGATCCAATAATGGAAGCGTCATCCTTATCTCTTTCTTCAAGGCGTCGATGTAGTCTGATATCACCGGTTTGCTTTTCAATAGCTGCGAGTTGCAACCGCAATAGAAGCACATCTGATAGCAGAACGGAATATGCACATAAATCGAGATATGCCGCGGGTTCTGCTCATTCGATTTCACTACGGTGTCGCTGTATGAGTCAGCCGTAAACGACTCATTGAAAAAATTAGCCGGCGGGTAACTTGTATATCTCGGAACCGGCACACTATATTTATTCAGTAATTCTTGTTTCATCTTTTTCTTTCGGCGCTTTTAGTTTGAATGCGAATAGTATATATATCAATGAAATAGCGGCAATACACATTTCGACGACAAATAATCCTTTGTAAGTTATCATCGCCGCTATTTTTCCTGAACTCACACCTATGATAATTCCACTCAGATGAGTGATAACAGTCTGTATTGTAAAGTCCGTACCTTCAAATCCGGGGCGGACACAGTCCATCGCCGTTGTGTAAACAACAATGACCGCCATTCCGTAGCTGCCCCATAACAGCGAAATACCCAGATGCAGGGTCGCTATATTCACAGGGAGTACCGAGACCAATAAACAAAAATAAATGGTCGTTATCAATGTGCAAACAGCAAACAGTATCCGCGCGGCATGGCGACCTATCTTTCGGACGATAAACCCGCCGCCAAAGGATGCCAGACACCCGATAGACGTCCCTACAATGCCCGACATCACGCCTATTTCTTTCATGTCATAGCCATAATCCACCAGCATTGGTTTCAGCATGGCTAATACGCCTATAAGCCCGGCATAATAAAGGAACAGGAATACAATCTGTTTGCGAATGCCTTCTTGTTTAAAAAAACCGAGTATATCATTCGCCGCGGGCTTTTCTTCCTGCTTCTTCCTGATTATATCGTCTCTGTGCCCGTTTCGGAAGAACAACAATGGAACGAGCGCTATAATGACGAATAAAGCGAGGAACGGCAGCAAATTTCCCCATCCGAACTTATGATAGAGCAGAAGCAAAGCCCCTCCTCCAATCATGGCTCCGGCAAAACCACCCATCGACTGCATACTGTTTGCCAAGCTTTTATCTTTTTTGTCGAATGACAATACCGCCAGCGAATCGGTTACAATATCCTGGGTAGCGGAAGCTGCAAAGGATAAAACGACAAGTCCTATGATAAGATAGGGAGTAGCATGGAAATCAAGGAACGACACGGCGAATATAATGCTGGCGTATATCAACTCCGATGAAAATATCCATCGCTTAAAATCTTTCAACCGGAAGGTGGAACGATCCACTATCGGCGACCAAAGGAATTTAATGATCCACGGCAGTTTAAGTAATTGAAGCAGCCCTATCGTCTCCAATGAAAAATTCTGCTGCCGCATGATAACCGGTATAACCGTGGAGAAGAAACTCATCGGTATCGACTGAGCAATGTACAGGCAAAAGAAAGTGAAGAGGTTGCCGCCTTTTTGGATGTTTATTCTCATATTAGAATTTAAAGTTCAGATTTACACCGCAAGTGAAAGGCTTTCCTTTTTGTACGAAATCGCCTCCCATCGCGGTAAAGTAATATGCTATATAATTTTCAGACCCTATGTTTTTAGACCACAAATCTAACGAAACTTGTTTTCTTACGAATGAAACTTTGCCGCTAAATAGCCCGTAAAAGGGTTGTTCCACATCATTTTTATCGTTCCAATATAATTTACCCACGCCTGTGTATTGCCCGTTGAGCACAATACGATCCAACCACGCTTGATGTGTATTTATTGTATAATTGGCAGCGAGGGCAACCGTGTTTTGCGGAACCATCGCCAAATAATTGCCGTCATAGTTAATCTTCTCGTTTTCTTTGTAGTCCTTGTATTTCGCATGAGTATAACCATAGGAAAGCTGTAAATTGAAATTCCGGAACGGATTTACCTGAGCGGAAATTTCAACCCCTTTGCTTTCCGATTTTCCGGCGTTGCGAAGCAGGAATCCTTGTCCCGACGCTTTGGTTTGATTAATTTGCTGATCGCTCCAGCGGATATAGAAAAGGGCTATATCAAAGTACAACAGGTTGTTAAAGAGGCTCGACTTCGTTCCTAACTCGTAACACCAGCTATGTTCCGGATCGAATGAGCGGTATTTACGGTCGTCGTCGGTATCGGCGGATGTGACGGTGGAATTAAACCCGCCTGTTTTATATCCTTTGCTGACAGAAAAATAGGCCATGCCGTCCGTATTAAAAGCATACTGAATAGAGCCTTTCGGCGTAATCTGGGAAAAATGATCTTTTCCTTTTTCCTCCGGTTTGACATTCGGTTCGGCATTTGGGCTTTTGGCTATTTGTATCAACGATGATTCCGTCTTTTCCCAGTCGTAACGGATACCCAACGAAGCTGATAATCCCGGGATAAGAATATCGTTGTATGTCGATTGATGATATACGGCAAGCCCTTCGGTGGGATTATGCACATTCTGAAGGGTATGGCTTCCGGTCGTCCGATAGTCCACATCATTGGTCTGGAAATAATTCTGATGAAATCCAAAAACGCCGAATTGCCATTTATATTTACTGTCTTCCCGTATCGATTTTATATTAAACTCCTGAGAATACATCTGCTGACGTTGATAAAAGTCCACATAATACTTATCTATCGGTGAGAAATCCTGATCCAAACCCTGTGTGCCGTCATAAAACTGAAACGAAGTCTGCGAACCTATCTTGAAATTATCGGTCACATATTCCACATTCAATCCGTTTGTCGACATGTTGCGCCGATAAAAACTCCGCGCGTTGTAATCAATATCATTCATTTTGCCTGTGCCCTTGTCATATACACGATAAGGATAACCATCCTGATCGGAATATTCGTAAGCCAGTACAAGGTTCATTACCAACCGCGGCATAACGCGCCAGCTTAACCGTGCCCTTGTGGATAGGGCGTCAATGGGATCGGCTTTCATCCCGGTCGTTTTGTTACGGAAATAGCCGCCCGAATGGATATAGTTTCCGGATAAGGAATATCCTATTTTGTTAGCTACATTACCATAGTGGGAAAGTCCGGTCTGATAACTATTGTAGTTTCCGGCAGACAAGTTTATATTCGTACCCGCGGTTTTCAACGGGGATTTCGTAAACACGTTAATAATCCCGCCCATTGTGTTCCTTCCGTAGATAGTGCCTTGCGGACCACGTAGTACTTCTATGCGTTCGATGTCATTCATATTTATGTCAAATGTGGAGCGGTCGAAGTATGGGACTCCGTCAACATACAAGCCGACAGACGGGGAGTTCTTTGCCGAACCTATCCCTCTTATATAGACGGGCGAAGTCATCTTGGAACCATAATCCGGCATAAACAGGTTGGGAACAAAGGCTGTGGCTTCTTTTATATTTGTTATATTATTCTCCTTGATAATGCTTTCGGAAAGGACGGACGCGGAGATAGGCTGCACCGACAGATTAGTATTTTGTTTAAAGGACTCTATAACAACTTCTTTCGCTGTATATTTCATTTTGATGGAATCTTTATCAACGGGCACATCATCCGCGTAAATACGATTGATAGCCATGCAGGAAAAAAAGGTCAACATCAAAATTAGCTTCGCATTCATATTTAATAAGGTCTATAAAGTGTTGTTATTTACAGTTTTTTAGTTGATTGACAAAAGTAAGGAAACAAAAAACAGCAGTCAATCACTATAAGTAGTGATATTTTGCCTTGTATTCCAAGTACAAACCTGTAAATATTAACATTTTATTAGGCTTAACATACTCCAATAATCAAATAACTTTTATTGAAATATAGACTCCTTTTTTAGAATAATATATCGAAATTTCCTTTTGTATTGCTCGTTTATGCCTACAAATTAAATTCAACGTTTATAAACAGATATTGCTCTGCTTTCGCCCTGTCCGCATTTATGTTGCGAAAGTTAGGAGCAATTTTCAATTGTTTCAAAGGTTTAAATTCCACGCCGGCTACGATAAGTTGCCCATCCTGCTTATTCCAAGGCGAAGTAAAAGCGGCGGGTTCTGACGAGTCCGTTAAATCGTAACGGGCAAAGGCTCTCCACTTGGACGTCAGCTTGGCAGACGCGTAAAATGAATATCCGTAATAATCCTTCTTTTCAATAAAACCCTTGTTGTAAACACGGTTGTATTCCGCCCCAAACGATATTTGTTGATTTTGGTATCCGGCAAATAAAGACAAGGTATATTGATTTTTATATTTCACATCCGTAATCCCTTCGGGCAAAGCGTCTCGTTGTTTCTCATCGTCGTTATACACATCCGCGTATATACGGAATATTGTGTTTTTTAGAGGTCGCAGGCTAATCCCCGCCGCATAACGCATATTTTTGTCTTTCTTTATCTTTTTATATCCTTCTCCGTTTGTGATACTCAAATCCGCGGATATATACGGACTGAAGGCGTATTCCGCTGTCACGCCCATATCCACGCTCGGCGCCATGCCATTCAGATCCTGAAACGATTTCATCACATAACGGTGCATCCAATAGCTCTCTTGTGTGCTAAACTGCAATGAGCCTGTCAATCCCACATTTACATTAAATCCTTTGTCATTCCAGTTGACAAAAGCATTCCGCACATACACCTCCAAACCGTCGGCGGCTGTTTTGCCCGAAGCTCCGTCTATTATCACCTGTCCTTGCAGCGTTCGACTAAATTTATAATTATATCCAAGGAAAGCCCTTGTCATATCGAATCCTCGCTTATCATTAACATTCCCGAATCCCGTGCTGTAATCAAGGAAACTCCTTATTATCATTTTTCCGGATGGCTTGAAAGCCAATGAATCCTGAGCAAAAGAAGAATTTGAACTAAACATTACGGCTATAAAAAAAACTAAACTAAACTGTTTCATAATTACATCATTGTGTTATTAAATTTAAACACAAAGTAAAATGTAAATATTAGAAACAGACGCACAGACTTTTTAAGGTTTTGTTAAGAAACTGTTACTGAAAGATGATATGTTTTCTTAGATCGCCACATTTATTTTTTGACCGTTCTTGGTGATTGACGACTTGGTTAACCTGCCATTTACATATATATCGGTGTTTATACCTTTGGGTACGGACTGAACATGTATGTTTACGGACTTCCCTCCACTGATAATTATATTCTTTAGCATCATCTGATCCCAGTCGTCCGGTAATTGAGGCGTGATGGTAAAACTATTAAATCCTGTTGGTCTGAATCCGAATAATCCTTCAGTCACAACTCTACAATAGAGGGCGCTTTCAGCGGACAGATGCCTTTGGTTTCCTTCAGGCCAGGCTTCCACAGCATACGGAACATGTTCTCCAAGTAGCCGTTTATAGGAATAATCCGTAAAATAAGGTAATGCTTTCCGGGTTGCGCCTGCCGCGAATGCTCCTCTCAGTCCGTATAATGTGGAACGATCCCAAAAGGTTTTGTCTCCTGCCGCGGTCAGTAAGCCGTTCTCTGTCCACAGGAGAGGAGAGAATAGAGCATCGACTGTTCCTTTGGCGCGTTCGAATATATCAACAGTCAAAGGGATACATATCCACGAGCGCAATATATCATTCGCTTCGTAATAACGATATGTCTCGAACCCTTGTACCTCAACGCCAAAAAACGCGTTGATATTGCTGTGAACCCGATCGGCTAATGTCTTATAGCCATTTAATTGTTTATCGGGGATGCCCAAAGCTTTGCCTAAATAGACCGCGGATATTAACGCGTCATAGAATAGGGATGAAGTGCATAGATTTGCCTTTCCGGCCGGAAACCGACCTTCCAGTTCATCACTATCCGATGCTACTACGCCGTTTTTATCCAGCTTTCGTTTACAGTATTCTAAACACCATTCGATTAAAGGCCATATTTCTTTAGCCTTTTCTTTGTCGCCTAAGGCTAATGCAAAACGTGCCGCCCCATACGCGATCATCGCCTGATCTCCCCGGTCTCCGGCTCCATTCCAATAGCTGTCCCCCTCGGCTATAATAGAACTTGGGATGGGGGTATAGCGCGGATTCATGTATTTCGCAAACCATCGCCAAGAGGTCATAGCACTCTCTACAGCGGTGTCGTATCCTGTATAAGCAAAGAACGGATTGGCATATTCCGCCTGGTCGTTCGCCCATATCGCGGCATAATAGGCGCCGCCTCCGGGACAATGTACCAAGCCGCCTTTTGTTTCGAAGATGCTTTCCATCGCGCGTATTTTGGCAAAATCGAACATCCTGTTCAGAACAGAATCGGGACTGATAAACCGTACACCTTCAAACATTTGATTTACAAACTTCTCGCGTTGTTTTATTTCCGTATTAACATCAATATTTGAAAATGAAGGGCTTGATCGTTTTCGGGCTGAATATACAATGGAAAAAGAGATCGTTTGATTCGGTGAAACGGTATATATTCCACTATTCAACGTTTCGGCTTTGATTTCATACACGCCATACACGCCGTTTTCTGTGTGGGTAGATGAAATTTTTGTCAGGTTTTCAATATCGACTTTGATATTTTCATCTCCATTATTTTTTAGTGTAAACATCTCTATAACATACGGTTTATCCACTGATGGCGTTAATTCTCTTTCCAAAACGGAATGATTTCCTATATCCGACGCTGATTTCCATATACCTTTCAGATAAAATGACTTAGGAACTTCCGTCACGGTTCTTCCGTTCATCTTGATAACAGGGCAGGCATCCGCGCCGAAATGATACGATAAACTGGCATGCGTATCATTGGGTATTGTTCGGAGCATAGGAAATACAAGCCGCTTTTCACTGATTAATTTTCCTTCCGTATCGGTTCCGTAGGTTAAAATCACAGATACCTGTTTGCCGCTCATTTCTATATGGTCGGTATGGATGTCATTATTTTTCACCAACCACGAAAGACCTCCATCGGCAGTCAGAGACCAACGGTTTTGGCTCACTATATTCATACAAAGAAAGAATGAGAGACTGAATAGAATAGATAAGCGCTTCATAAGGTATATTTTGATTAACATTTTTAATATTCACGAAAATAAGAAATTATAAGCGGAAACAGAATAAATATAGTGATTATCTGAAAAATAAAAGAGGGTTGTTCAATTTTCATGAACAACCCTCCACTTATTATCGATTAAATAATTTCTTATTTCTTCGGATTCATTATCACTTCAATAAAATTATCCTGAGATACCAATTGTTTTGTCAACGCTTTAACGTCATCTTTCGTCAAGGCGTTTACTGTTGACAGGTAATTGGAATGATTATCATCTCCATAGAAATAATTAGAACCAAGGATACTTAACCAGTAGCCATTTTGCTTTTCATCTTCCTGGAATTTCTTAACCATATACTCTTTTACCTTCTGGAAATCGGCGTCTTCAGGTCCGTTTTCCGCGATTTTGATGATTTCACGGCTGATAATAGGAGTTATAGTCGCTACTCGCTCAGGGTCGGTGTCAAATGACATCTGTAATGTAGTCTGTCCTTCCGGAATACGGCTGATGCCTGTGCGCACACCCACTCCGTAAGTACCTCCTGCTTCTTCTCTTATCGTGCGTACATACACAATATCCAGAACCTGTTTCAAGGCAGATAAAGCAATCTGATTCTTTTGTTCATATTTCAATGTTCCGCTATACAATTCAAAGGCAGTCGTTTTAGGAGTTTTCATTTCCTGTTCGAATATATTATCGATATGTCCTTTCCGTATATTCGTATCCACATTGTTATATTTAGCGTCTTTATTTCCGGATGGAAGAGACGCCAGATATTGTTCTACCAGCGGTTTCAAAGCGCCTTCGTCAACTGTGCCCACAAAGTTGAACACAAACGATCCCGGATTAGCATAGATTTCCTTATAGATTTCGATGATACGGTCGTAGTTTAGTTTTTCAGCGTCTTCCGCCGTCATAACCTGCATACGAGGGTTGTCGCCGTACATTGCTTTGGTTCTGTTGATATTCAGTATGAAAGAAGGTTCGGTCTTCATATTCTTCAACTGATTCTTTATCAGTTCCGCGATATTGGAATACGCTCCTTCATCTTTACGTGGAGCGGTGAAATAAAGATATGTAAGTTGAAGCAACGTTTCCAAGTCCTTTATGGTGGACGAACCATTCAGCCCTTGCGTATAGGTGCCGATATTGTTATATACATTCGCTGATTTTCCCGCCAAGGCTTTTTTCAGGTCAGTAGAACTGAAGTTACCTACGCCGCCTACCGAAGGAACCATAGAAGCCAAGCCCGCGTTAAAAATATCCGCGTCGGCTATAATAGAAGTTCCGCCATAAGCCATAGAAGACATTAAGATTTCATCGTCTTTGAAGTTCGTATTCTTGATAACTACTTTTATACCATTGGACAGCGTCCATATAGTAGTTCCTAACTTGTCGTCTTTTTCTGTTTTAACGACAGAACCGGCTTCTGGTAATTGGGTGATAAGCGGTTCGTTGGATACTGTTTCAGCGTAAGCTGTGATATCTTCCGCTTCCACAGTTTTGAATACGTTCAGCAAATCATCGGCGGTAGGATACGCAAGACCTTCCTTTTCGGGACCGGTCACCGAGATAATGATATTTTTGTCTCCCAAAAGTTGTTTGATAATGCCATTTATAGCTTGGGCATTAATCATCGGAGCAAATTGTTTGATAAAGTTATATTCATATTCGATTCCGGGTACAGCTTCGTCATTGGTAAAACTATTCACGTATTCTTGAACATATCTATTATTCAATGTTTTGTTCCTGTTGTTATACATTTTTTCATATTGTTCCAGCAATGAGGATTTAGCACGTTCCACTTCGGCGTCGGTGAACCCGAATCTTTTGATACGTTCATTTTCTCTTATCAGGCTGGCCAATGATTCGGCGACTTTGCCTTCTTTGCTGAGAGCGACCGTAGTCCACGCGTCTTTTGTCTTGGAAACAAAAAATTCGCCGTCATAAGCGTAAGAACCTACAAAAGGAGATTCGGACTTTTGGGCAATCTCGTCTAAGCGATCCGACAACATGCTTGTGGCAAGCGCTTTAATGCCGCTGATAACCAATCCTGCTTGAGTTTGTTTCACTTCCGCCGGTATAACGTCATGTTTTATATAAAGAGTAACCTGAGTTCTCACAGCTTCCGGATCGGTAACGATGGAAACAATAGGCTCATCATTATCAGGAACAGGGAAATATACTCTTTCCGCAGGGTTTACAGGTTTAGAGATGTCGGCGAACAAGGCTTTAACCTTAGCTTCCACCTGATCGACATCAAAATCACCCACAATTATTATCCCCTGTAAATCAGGTCTGTACCATTTATGGTAATAGTCTCTAAGGGTTTGATATGGGAAATTTTCCACGATTTCCATTTTACCGATAGGCATACGATCCGCGTATTTACTGCCTTTGAAGATAATAGGTAACTGTTTATCCCAAATACGGTATTGCGCTCCGCTTCGTGTACGCCATTCTTCCTTAATAACAAATCTTTCTTCATCGATCTGTTCGTCTTTTAAGGAGATAAAGCTTGACCAATCATGTAAAATTAATATACAAGAATCAAGTATCGCGTCCCGGACAACCGGAACGTCGCTCAGGTTATAAACGGTTTCATCAAATGAAGTATAAGCATTTACATTCGCACCGAATTTCACGCCGATAGATTCCAAGTAGTTGAGCATTGTTTTCTTTCCCGGAAAGTTTTTTGATCCGTTAAATGCCGTGTGTTCAAGAAAATGAGCCAATCCTGCCTGATCGTCTTCTTCCTGCATAGAACCTACCCGTTGCGCGATATAGAAGTCAGCCCGTTTTTCAGGATAACTATTGTGTCTGATGTAATAGGTCAGCCCGTTATCCAACTTACCATACCTCACCTGTGGATCGACAGGCAATTTCTCCATGGTTTGCGCTCCAACAAAGCCTGCTATGGCAAGTAGAGCAATAATAATTATAGATTTCCTCATATTTTATAAAAAATTAAAATGGTTTCTGTTTTTTCATGTGTTCAAAGTTATATTAATCTTGTATTAATCGGATAAATTTAAAAGTCACGTTCCGGAATTTGCCTGTCATTAACAAACAGGCTTTAGCTATTTGCGCATGAAATGCTAAATTAGTAACAAAAATTCAATTACAAAATTAATAATAAAGAAAATAGCCGTTATAAAATAATTTTACAGAATAACATTCAATATTATTTGTTTCTATGACTTGGTTTCGTAAATTTGAGTAATTTAAAAATTAAACGACATGAAAAAATATATCTTATTCGTAATCACCATATTATGTTTATCATCTTGTAGTTTAGGCAATCAGTATAAGCTTGATAAAATGGGCGAATTAGTTAAACAACATATCAAGTACAGGGATATTGATAACAATACGATTACCAAGATTGAATATTTGCAGCCGGTTTCTTACGAGAAAATACCGGAAGACAAGCGTTCCGATCCGAAAGAAGAGTATGTATGCAAAATTTATATGCAAGGGACGTGGGCGTATGTCGATAGCTACAGGATATACAATATCAATGATACAATAAATTGTTATTTCGACAAAGACCTCAAGGTGCTGAGAATGGGCGATAAATCGGTGAACCCGTGAACGGTAGTCATTCGTAAACAGTCCGTTAGTTTATTAGAGTTCAAGTTTACTAACATGCCGGAACTCTTGTAACTTGTAACTCGTAACTAAAGATCAACAAAATCACAGATGAATACATTTGGTAATATATACAGGCTTACTTCTTATGGAGAATCGCATGGCGCGGCTATAGGCGGAGTAATAGACGGATGCCCGGCGGGGATAAGGGTTGATATGGAATTTATTCAGAATGAATTGAATAGGCGGCGACCCGGGCAATCAAATATTACAACCCCCCGCGAAGAAGCCGATGAAGTTGAACTTTTGTCCGGTATATACGAAGGAAAAACAACCGGTACTCCTATCGGTTTTATTATCCGCAACGCCAATCAGCATTCATCAGACTATGATAACCTGAAAGATATCTACCGTCCCTCGCACGCCGATTACACTTATACACAGAAGTATGGAATCAGGGATCATCGGGGAGGAGGTCGGTCTTCGGCACGGGAAACAATCGCCCGTTGCGTGGGAGGAGCTTTGGCTAAACTCGCGCTTAACCAATTAAATATAGAAGTGGTCGCTTATACCTCGCGGGTTGGGCATATAGGGCTGGATAAGCCATACACCGATTATGACCTTTCGTTGATAGAGTCAACGCCGGTGCGTTGTCCCGATCCGGAAAAAGCGGCGGAGATGATTGAGTTTATCGAAGAAATCAAATCGAAAGGAGATACAATCGGCGGAGTGGTCACCTGTGTTGTAAAAGGAACTCCCGTTGGGTTGGGCGAGCCTGTGTTTAATAAACTGCACGCGGCATTGGGCGACGCCATGCTCGGGATAAACGCGGCAAAAGGCTTTGAATATGGCGATGGGTTCGATGTGAGTCGGCGTGGTTCGGAAGTGAACGATGTGTTCTACAACGATAACGGCAAGGTGAGCGCCCGTACCAATCACTCAGGCGGTATTCAAGGCGGTATTTCAAACGGTCAGGACATATACTTCCGTGTGGCGTTCAAGCCTGTGGCAACTATCCTTATGCGTCAGGACACGATAAACACGCACGGCGAATACACAGCTCTGAAAGCGCGTGGTCGCCATGACCCTTGTGTCCTGCCCCGGGCTGTGCCTGTGGTGGAAGCGATGGCTGCCATGACAATTTTGGATTATTACCTGTTAAGTAAAATAAATCAGGCTTTTGTGTAAAATCGCACGATTTAAACCGCTAAACCGACACGTAAAGAGCAAAAGAAATCCTTCCCGAAATAGCTCAAAGAAGGATACTTATAAAAGTTAAACAGTTTTTTAGTCTTTCAACCGACGAAAGTTAGCGTCGAATTTAGCCCGGTCAAAATCTTCATATCTCGGGCGAGTAGGCGTATAATTTTCATCATCCCATAATGTGCTTGTTATCATCAGATCGGCGCTGTAGCGATTACATGCGATAGGCACATTATGCACGCGGCACTGGCGCAGCAACATCATAATATCCGCTTCGTGAGGTTGAGGGTTAAGGTCGTCTATCAGGAAGATAGCTAAATCTATTTCGTGACGTACCACCATCGCCGCTATTTCGGCGTCGCCGCCCAATGGTCCTGAATTCATACGGGTAATTTCAAGTTTGATATCCTTTTCTTTAAAAGCTTCCTGTATCAATGTCCCTGTTGTTCCGGTACAAACCAAATGTTGTTCCGATAAAAAATCGGAATTGTAAAAACACCATTCTATCATGTCCGCTTTGCGGTGGTCGTGCGCCACTAAGGCTAT
>JAISKQ010000033.1 GCA_031260865.1 Prevotella sp. | reverse complement strand
TCTTCCAAATCATCGGATTCCGCTTCTTGAAAATATTGGAATATGTCATCCAAATGATCTTCATCAATCACTTCTTGAAGGAAATAATCGATATTTATTTTCGTGCCCGAATATACGATGGCTTCTACTTCGTTTAATAGTTCCGTGAAATCGATTCCTTTCGATTCGGCTAAATCGTCAAGCGCCACCTTACGGTCTATGGCTTGCACAATGGCGACTTTAAGTTTCGACTTGTTGGCCACAGTCCGTACACGTAAATCTTCAGGACGTTCTATCTCGTTTTCTTCAACGTGTTTCTTAATGATTTGAAGAAATTCCGCGCCGTATCTTTTGGCTTTACCTGCACCTACTCCCGGAATGTTTTGCAACTCTTCCATTGTGATGGGGTAAATGGTAGCCATCGCTTCCAATGAAGGATCCTGAAAAATGACATAAGGAGGGACATTGTTGTGCTTTGCCATCTTTTTGCGCAAATCCTTCATGATGGAGAATAACACAGGATCCACGGCGGAACCGCCACCGCCGGCTTTGACAACTACATCGTCGATGCTGTCGTCATCGTCCAAATCTTCTTCATCAGCAGTAGTGATTTTGAATGATGAAGGTTTCTTCAAAAAGTCTTTTCCTTTTTTAGTAACTTTCAGTAAGCCGTAATTTTCAATATCCTTATCGAAATATCCGGCTATTAAAGCCTGACGAATAACGGCATTCCATGTTTCATCATCCACGTCGTCACCCGAACCGAACACTTCCAGGTTTTGATGCTCGTATGTTTCGATTTCGGAGGTTTCTTTTCCTCTAAGGATGTTGACGATGTAATCTGTTTTAAATTTTTCTTTTAATGCTACTACAGCCTCGATAGCTGTTAATAATAAATCTTTAGCTTCCACTTGTTTTTTAGGGTTTACACAATTATCACAGTTTCCACAATTTCTTTCTTTATATTCTTCTCCAAAATAATGGAGGAGAACTTTTTTTCTACAAAGCACAGTTTCGGCATACGCCGCCGTTTCGAGCAATAGTTGTTTTCCTATTTCTTGTTCGGCGACAGGCTTTCCCTGCATAAATTTTTCCAACTTTTGTAGATCTTTGAAGGCGTAAAAGGCGATACATCTACCTTCCCCTCCATCACGTCCGGCGCGTCCTGTCTCCTGATAGTATCCTTCAAGGCTTTTGGGCATATCGTAGTGGATGACATATCTGACGTCCGGTTTATCGATACCCATACCAAAGGCTATCGTGGCGACAATCACATTCGCCTGTTCCATCAGGAAAGCGTCCTGATTGGCGGAACGCGTGTTGGCGTCCAATCCGGCATGGTAAGGTAACGCGTTGATATTATTTGTCTGCAAGATTTCCGCGAACTCTTCCACCTTTTTGCGGCTCAGGCAGTATATGATACCCGATTTGTTTCCTTGGGATTTTATGTATCTGATGATGTCCTTGTCCACATCATTGGTTTTGGCGCGAACCTCGTAATAAAGGTTTTCACGGTTGAACGACGCTTTAAAGACATCCGCATCAACCATTCCCAGGTTTTTCTGTATGTCTAACTGCACTTTCGGCGTGGCTGTCGCGGTAAGCGCGATAATCGGATGTTTACCTATCTCGCATACGATAGGGCGTATCCTCCTGTATTCAGGACGGAAGTCATGCCCCCATTCGGATATGCAATGAGCTTCGTCAATGGCATAAAACGAAATTTTTATATGACGCAGAAATTCAATATTGTCCTCTTTGGTCAGGGATTCGGGCGCTACGTACAGCAGCTTTGTCTTACCCGATATAATATCGCTTTTTACCTGTTCTATCGCTGCTTTATTGAGCGACGAGTTGATAAAATGCGCCACTCCATCGTCTTCGCTAAAGTTACGCATGGCGTCCACCTGATTTTTCATCAGTGCTATCAACGGCGATATGATCACGGCGGTTCCCTCCATCAGCAATGCCGGAAGCTGATAGCAAAGCGATTTACCTCCTCCCGTAGGCATCAGCACAAAGCTATCTTTCCCATCCAAAACATTTTGGATGATAGCTTCCTGATTGCCTTTGAAGTTGTCAAAGCCAAAATGCTCTTTCAGGGCATGGGTTAGTATTTCATTTTTTTTCGGCATATTTCTAAAAAAAAATAGACTTGGTATTTGTTACGAAGGTAAATTTCTTAATTTAATTTTCCAACATAAAAATAGACTATTTTTTATTAAAAGAACAAACTTTATTGAGAATTTTTTAATCTTATCAGTTGAGAACTTTCAAGTTGCGTCACCGCGTATTCTTTGGTGACGTGTAATTCCTCCTGCTTGGTCGATGGAATAGTAAACATGGCATCCATCATAATCGTTTCCACAATAGATCTCAGCCCCCTTGCGCCCAACTTATACTCGATGGCTTTGTCCACAATGTACTCATATACATCTTCGTCGAATGTAAGCGTCACATTATCCATCTTGAATAATTTGATGTATTGCCTGATGATTGAGTTTTTAGGTTCCGTCAGTATCCGCCGCAGCGCGCTTCTGTCCAAAGCGTCCAAATACGTAAGGATCGGCAGCCTCCCTATAATCTCCGGTATCAAACCATACGATTTCAAGTCTTGGGGAGCTACATACTGCAACAAATTTTCGCGGTCGACCCGCGCGTTATTCTTCGACGAAGCATAGCCGACCACCATTGTGTTCAACCGCTGGGCGATTTTACGCTCGATACCATCGAACGCCCCGCCACAGATAAACAATATATTCTTCGTATCCACGGCTATCATCTTCTGGTCGGGGTGCTTGCGTCCACCTTGAGGCGGCACGTTCACAATAGAACCTTCCAATAATTTGAGCAGTCCTTGCTGTACTCCTTCGCCGCTTACGTCGCGCGTGATGGAAGGATTGTCGCCTTTACGGGCGATTTTATCTATCTCGTCGATAAATACGATTCCTCTTTCCGCGGCGGCCACGTCATAGTCCGACGCCTGCAACAACCGTGTAAGGATGCTTTCGATGTCTTCGCCCACATATCCCGCTTCCGTCAGCACCGTGGCGTCCACGATGGCGAACGGCACATGCAGGAGTTTTGCTATTGTGCGGGCTAATAATGTTTTACCGGTTCCGGTAGGTCCAACGAGTATAATATTTGATTTTTCAATTTCAATATCGTCATCCTTGCCTTGCAGCAGCCGTTTGTAATGGTTATACACCGCCACCGCCAAATAGCGTTTGGCGTTGTCCTGACCTATAATATATCCGTCAAGGTATTCCTTGATGGATTTAGGGTCGGGTAATTGATTTTTATCAATGCCAAAAGCCGATTTAGACTTTTGATCCAAGCTTTCTTTTATAATCTGATAGGCTTGTTCAGCGCAACTATCGCAGATGTCGGCGGACAAGCCTGAAATAAGCATGTTCACTTCCTTGTCGGAACGTCCGCAGAAACTGCAAAAACTGCCGTTGTTATTTTTTTTCGCCATTTATCCTTTATGAGTAAATGATTCTAATTATTTATTTTTCAGTAACACTTCATCTACCATACCATATTCTTTTGCTTCGGCGGAAGTCATCCAGTAGTCACGATCCGAATCTAAGGCCACTTTGTCAAAAGGTTGACCGGAATGGTCTGATATAATAGTGTATAGTTCTTTCTTTATTTTACCGATTTCACGCGCTGTGATTTCAATGTCGGAAGCTTGTCCTTGCGCTCCGCCAAGCGGCTGATGAATCATTACGCGCGAATGCTTCAACGCGAAACGTTTGCCTTTTTCTCCGGCGACAAGCAACACGGCTGCCATCGACGCGGCGATACCGGTGCAAATGGTAGATACATTGCTGTTTATAAACTGCATGGTGTCGTATATTCCATATCCGGCATATACCGATCCGCCCGGTGAGTTGATATAGATAGATATATCTTTTCCCGAATCGGCGGAATCGAGATAAAGTAATTGCGCCTGAATCACATTTGCCGCGTAATC
>JAISKQ010000029.1 GCA_031260865.1 Prevotella sp. | reverse complement strand
GACATTTTTTCTCTATCCGGTAGTCTTTTATCTCGCTTAAATAATCATATATAGAGGCCATTCGACAAAAGTAATCGTTTTGACCGGAAAAATAAGAAAATTTCGTGCGTTTACCCTGATAATTTTATAAGAAAAGACTAAAATTCATATATTTGTCGTTGGAAATTAAAAATATATATGCCATGAAGTCCAAATTATTTATTTTGTCGGTATGCCTGTTTGCCGCAACAAATTTGTCAGCGCAAAAAAAACAGTCGCTGACTCAAATATATACAACGCCTCCGGTAACAGTCATTAACCCGCTGACGATAGACAGTATTAACATTAAAGGAGAGAAGTTTTCCGAGAAAGACTTATTGAAAATGTCCCTGACTATTCCGGAACAATCCGCCTTTGTCAGACCTCTGAAGTCGGATGACGAAGGTTTTTTCTATTTGGAAAAGCCGGTCGAAAACGCCACGTCGCTGCAACTGATTTCATTCTATGTCAGCGCCGACCGCTATGCCAAAGGAACGCTCAAGATAACGACTCCCAACATGCTCGAAATATATGTGAACGACAAATTGGCAACCTCTAAGACGACCAAAGAAAGTACATTCCGTTCGGATAAAAAAGATATTACCACCGCTATAAATCCGTATCCGCAACCGAGTCGCGTGGTTATCAAATTATTGGCGTCGGCAAAAGATGAAGTTCCTCCGACATTGAAAATAGAGATAGAAAACGAGAAAAGCGATTCGCTTACAAATTTTTACGCTGTGAACACAAACAACCGTTTTGTCAATTTCACAGACATGATGCTGGGTAAGCGTGTGACATATACCGGTTTGTCCGCGGGGGGACAATACGCGTTGATTTCTTACCGAAACACATTCGGCGAAAAAAGTATATCCACCACCGAATTGTATAATGTAAAGACAGGCGCGACGGTACTTCTCGATACCGACGGTAGTAAACGTCAATTGTCATGGATGCCCCGAAGTGAAAAATTATTCTACATTTCCAAAACCGACGCGGGCGTGGATTTGAAAACCATCGATCCCGCCACCTTGCAAGAATCCGTTTTGGCAAAGAATATACCGGATGTGGGCATTATGTTTTCCCCTGATGAAAAAACATTATTCTATTCAAAACAGGAAAAAGAAGAAGAGAATAAGAGCGACCTGAAACTGCTGAAATCGCCGGAAGACCGTCAGCCGGGGTATATGAACCGCTCCTTTATCTATAAGTACGATTTGGCTACGGGATTAAGCCAGCAACTGACTTTCGGTTCGCATTCGACAGCGATAAACGATATAAGCCTTGATTCCAAGCAACTGTTAATCTCCATTTGGGACGAAACCATCACCGAACGGCCTTTTCGCAATTATTCCCTGTTCAGGTTGGATATACCTTCCATGAAATTGGATACATTATGGTCAAAAGAAGGGTTCGCGCATGGCGCGTCTTTTTCTCCTGACGGAAAAAAAATACTTATCTCCGGCTCGGGAGAGGCTTTTGGCGGAATAGGGCTGAATATAGAGGAAGGACAAATTGCCAACAGCTACAATGCGCTGGCTTTTATTATGGACTTGTCCACAAAGGAAATAGAACCGATAACAAAAAATTTCGACCCAAGTATCGATGACAGCTTCTGGAACAAGAAGGATAACCTTATATACTTCCGCACCACGGATAAGGACTATGTGAATATGTATAGCTACAATCCTTCCGGGAAGGTGTTTACAAAGCTGCCTTTACGCGAGGATGTCATACGCGCGTTCAGCACTGCCGACAACGCGCTGATTGGCGTTTACTCAGGAGTAAGCCGTTCGAACTCGACGCGGGCGTATTTATACGATCTGAAAAGTAAAGAATCGACCCTTATAGCCGATCCGTACAAAGAACAGCTTGCGGAAATAACATTGGGCAAGGTGGAAGATTGGAATTTTACCAGTTCGGCGGGCGTGGAAATTACCGGCAGTTGCTATTTGCCGCCTAATTTCGACCCGGCTAAAAAATATCCTCTGATCGTTTATTATTACGGAGGTACAACGCCTACATCCCGCACGTTTGAAGGTCCGTATCCCGGACATGTATTCGCGTCACAGGGGTATGTGGTGTATATTGTGCAACCAAGCGGGACAACCGGGTTCGGGCAGAAATTCGCCGCCCTGCATGTAAACGCGTGGGGAAAACGCACGGCGGAAGATATTATTGAAGGGACAAAGCAATTTGTAAAAGAGCATCCTTTTGTCGATGACAAAAAAATAGGTTGTATAGGAGCTTCGTACGGCGGTTTTATGACTATGTACCTGCAAACGCAAACCGATATGTTCGCCGCGGCGGTTTCCCACGCGGGCATCAGTTCCATCAGCAGCTATTGGGGCGAAGGCTATTGGGGATATACTTACAGTTCGGGGGCAAGCGCGAATAGTTATCCGTGGAATAACCCTGATTTATATGTAAAACAAAGCCCGTTGTACAACGCTGATAAGGTGAAAACGCCTATATTGCTCACTCATGGGACGGTGGATACAAATGTCCCTATCGGCGAAAGCATCCAGATGTACACCGCGTTGAAAATATTAGGTAAGCCTGTTGAATTTATTCAGGTCAAAGATGAGAATCATGGCATAGCGAATTACAAAAGGCGTACCGAGTGGAACAATTCCATTATGGCTTGGTTTAGCAAGTGGCTGAAGGATGACGCCGGATGGTGGAACAGCTTGTACAGTAAGCAGTAACCTACCTCTCCTCTCCCCTACCCTGCCAAAGGAGGGGGAAGAAAATAGGAGAAAACGCTGAATAATTAATCAAACAGCATATAGAGAACTCTGATGAAAATCAGAGTTCTTTTATACTATAATGTTTTGAATGAATCGTGATTTTATTTCTTATAAAAATCATATTAATTCACTTTTCCCCTTCGCTTGGCATAGGCAGCGTCTATGCTCAATAAGAATTATTTTAACCTTTTATAACACAAATTACTTTCAATAAACGCCTAAAAACCGTCATCTCTTTTTTACAAAATTATCTATATACATGAGTTGGAAGTTTTGAGTTTTGAGTGATAAGTTTTGAGTGTACAAGTTTACAAGCGTGCAAGTGTACAAGAAAAGAATTAAGAATGAGGAATGGCGCAAAGCGGTGTTACCCGAAAACTGTTACTTTTGTCACCTTTTTTTAACAATAAACCATTCGCGGCGCGATACGATGATTGAAAAGGTCTTTGAAATGATGGAGTAGTTACCAAGTTACGAGTTACAAGTTACGAGAAAATGAAGAGGAATGGCGCAATGTGGTGTTATCTGAAAACTGTTACTTTTGTCACCTTTTTGAACAATAAACCATTCACGGCGCGAAGCTGATGATTGAAAAGGTCTTTGATATGATGGATGCAGTTACGAGTTACGAGTTACGAGAAAAAAATGGCGCAAAGCGATGATGGCTGTGAAAAGTGTTACTTTTGTCACCTTTTTGATTTATGAGTAGTAAGTTATGAGTTTTGAGTAATGAATGAAAGCAAGTTAGTAAACTTGAATTCTTGAAATCTAGTACACTTAAAAACTGTTACTTTTGTTACTTTTTTTAAATAATAACCCCTCCAATCTCTGTTGAGCATAGGTTCTGCCTACATTAAACGAACGTTTTGAGCAGCGAGAGCAGAAGTAGAATACATTCTTATTATGCCGATCCGCGAAAAACGACTAATGTAATTGAACGTTTTGAGCTATCAGCTAACGAACGTTCACTGCTTACTGATAATTAGGTATTTAATTTTAAAACAGAATCAAGTCTTATATAATTAATTATTTTAATAAATTACTTTGTTTATAAAAAATATTTTATCATATTTGTCGCATAGATATATACTTAGCGTGGCTCCTTAATGAATCTGATACTTTTACTGATGCTATATATCTGATAATTACGTGATTGTATGTAATCAATAACCAAATACTATATGGAAACAAATAATCGTAGGGATTTTCTAAAAAAAACGGCAATAGCCGGAGCATCCGCCATGGCGATACCTATCGTGACTGCTTGCGGAGGAAACGTCTCGGATGATGGCAAAACCTTAAAAACGGATGATTCTATCCAAAGTAACCTGATCGTGCCCAAGGCAAACGGGCTTCGTATCTCCGGAACGTTTTTGGATGAGATATCACACGATATACCGCATCAGAACTGGGGTGAAAAAGAGTGGGATCTTGATTTTCGCCACATGAAGAATATAGGTATCGATACGGTCATTATGATTCGTTCGGGATACCGCAAATTTATCACATACCCTTCCGAATACTTATTGAAAAAAGGTTGCTATATGCCTTCGGTGGATTTGGTGGATATGTATCTGAGATTGGCGCAAAAGCATGGTATGAAGTTCTACTTCGGACTTTACGATTCAGGCGAATATTGGGATACAGGCGATTTATCATCCGAAATAGAACATAATAAATATGTGATAGATGAAGTATGGAAAAAGTATGGAGAAAAACATAAGAGCTTCGGAGGCTGGTATATAAGCGGCGAAATCAGCCGGAAAACCAAAGGAGCCGTCAATGCCTTTTATTCGATGGGAAAACAATGTAAAGACGTATCCAACGGCTTGCCCACATTTATATCGCCTTGGATTGACGGCAAAAAGGCGGTGATGGCGGCTTCGGGACAATTGTCTAAAACGGAATCGGTTTCGGTTCAGGAGCATGAAAAAGAATGGGGTGAAATATTCGATGGTATAAAAGGAGTGGTTGACGCGTGCGCCTTTCAGGACGGGCATATCGATTATGACGAACTTGACGCCTTTTTTGAAGTGAATAAGAAACTGGCTGATAAATATGGAATGCAATGCTGGACTAATGCCGAAACATTCGACCGCGACATGCCTATCAAATTCCTTCCTATCAAATTTGATAAGCTACGCATGAAACTCGAAGCGGCTAAGCGGGCGGGATATGACAAGGCGATAACATTTGAGTTTTCACACTTTATGAGTCCTCAGTCGGCTTATCTACAGGCAGGACACTTATACGACAGATACAAAGAATACTTTGAAATAAAATAAAAATAGATTTATGAATTCTACTATAAATATAAGATACATAAGCTTTTTGTCTGTCGTGGCAGCGCTGGGCGGCTTCCTGTTTGGGTACGACACGGCTGTAATATCGGGAACGATAGCGCAAATCTCGGCTCAATTTTCGTTGGATGCTTTATCTCAGGGATGGTATGTGGGATGCGCGCTTGTAGGTTCCATATTCGGGGTATTGTGTGCCGGTGTGCTTAGCGATAATTTCGGACGCAAGAAAACGTTATTGGTGGCAGCCATACTGTTTTCTATATCAGCCGTCGGTTGCGCCATATCGTCCGACTTCAACCACTTGGTTATGGCGCGTGTGCTTGGGGGTATCGGCATCGGTATTGTATCTATAATCTCACCGCTTTATATATCCGAAATATCAGTCGCGGAATACAGGGGACGATTGGTGTCGCTCTATCAGCTTGCCGTTACAGTGGGCTTTTTAGGCGCGTATCTGGTTAATTACGCCTTGTTGAATTATTCGACCGCCGGGGCGGAACAACTATCAAACCCGACCTTGTATCATATCTTCCATAGTGAAGTATGGCGCAGTATGTTGGGTATGTCGGTGATACCGGCTTTGCTGTTCTTCATTGTCATATTCTTCATACCCGAAAGTCCGAGGTGGCTGATATTGAAGAATCGCGATGTGAAAGCCGGATCAATACTGAAACATATTTACGGTTCGGTAGAATCGGCTGCCTATGAAATGAACGAGACTAAGAAAGTGATAGGGAGTGAAACCAAGTCAAATTGGCGTATCCTGCTCAAACCGAGCATAATGAAAGCTGTTGTTATCGGGGTGGCGATAGCCATACTGGGACAGTTTATGGGCGTTAACGCGGTGCTGTATTACGGACCTTCCATCTTTGGGAGCAGTGGCTTGTCGGGCGGCGATTCGCTTTTCTATCAGGTGATTGTCGGATTGGTAAATATGCTGACGACAGTATTGGCTATCTTTATTATCGATAAGATAGGACGGAAAAAACTTGTGTACTACGGTGTTTCGGGCATGATCGTTTCGCTCCTTCTCATCGCGTTCTATTTTGTCAAGGGAGGTGATTTAGGCATCCCTAACGTGTTATTACTGATATTTTTCCTTGCTTACATTTTTTTCTGCGCGGTATCCATCTGCGCCGTTATCTGGGTTTTGTTGTCGGAGATGTATCCTATCAAAGTGCGCGGACTGGCTATGTCTATCGCCGGGTTCTCTCTATGGATCGGGACATACCTGATTGGACAATTGACTCCTTGGCTGTTGGAAAACCTGCGACCCGAAGGGACGTTCATCCTCTTTGCTGTTATGTGCATACCATACATGCTTATTGTCTGGAAGTTAGTGCCTGAAACAACAGGGAAATCGTTGGAGGAAATAGAAAAATACTGGGAAAAATAAAAAGTGACCGACCGCTTTGGAAACGTATATCAAGAGGACATAAAGCAATGAATGATAACCGGTCGTACGCGCTGGACGCGCTAAGAGGATATGCCATTGTAACAATGGTTTTGTCGGGAACCATAGCTTATAGCATCCTTCCCGGATGGATGTATCATGCGCAGGTACCTCCTCCCGCTCATGTCTTTAATCCCGCGCTGCCGGGAATAACATGGGTTGATTTGGTCTTCCCCTTCTTCCTGTTCGCTATGGGGGCGGCATTCCCTTTCTCTATCAAGAAAAGGATGGAAAGGGGAGAGTCTAATTTGAAGCTTGTTTGCGACGGACTGAAAAGGGGTGTTCAGTTGACGTTCTTTGCTATCTTTGTCCAGCATTTCTATCCCTTTATTCTGAGCAATCCGCAGGATGCGAGGGCATGGGGTCTGTCCCTGCTTTGTTTTGCCCTGCTATTCCCTATGTTTATGCGGATACCGGTAAAGATGCCCGGTTGGGCGCATACTGTTATTAAACTGGCTGCTTATGCGATCGCTCTGGTACTGATGCTTACGGTCAAGTATGCCGACGGGCGCGAATTCGACCCGCGTTTCAGCAATATAATTATCCTTATATTGGCTAATATGGCTCTGTTCGGTACGTTGATATATGTCTTTACCATGAAGAGCAAGGCGCTTCGTATAGCTCTACTGCCTTTCATTATGGCTGTTTGCCTGGGTAAGAATGTGGAGAATAGCTTTGTGAGTGAGATATATCGTTTTACGCCTTTAGACTGGATGTATAGGTTCGAGTATCTAAAATACTTGTTCATCGTTTTGCCCGGAAGCATAGCGGGCGAATACCTGCTGGAGTGGATGAACGGCAGGAATAGAACGGGACAAGCGCCACAGGCAAAAGAAAAGGGTATATCCTGTCAGATACTGTTTATCTCTATCGGTCTCGTCGTTGTCAACCTGTGTTGCCTTTATAACCGTTGGCTGCTTGCGAACCTGCTTATAAACATGGCTTTGCTCTGTTATGGCTACTTTATCTTGCGGAAGGCGGCGACTGTGAATACGCGGCTATGGAAAAAGCTCTTTGTCGCAGGCGGTTATCTTGTCTTGCTCGGGCTATTTTTCGAAGCCTATCAGGGTGGGATAAAGAAAGACCATGCCACTTACAGTTATTACTTCCTCACTTCGGGATTGGGCTTTATGACGCTGATTGCCTTTCATGTCATCTGCGACTATTACAAATGCCGCCGCAGTACAAGTTTCCTTGTGATGTCGGGGCAGAATCCGATGATAGCATACGTGGCCACCAGCCTTTTCACCGTGCCATTATTGAGCCTGACAGGTATATATCCCGTTTTTGCCCACTTCCACCAAAATGCGTGGATGGGATTCCTGCAAGGTGTGATACTGACGGCAATAGCCGTGTTGGTAACGATGTTCTTTACAAAGATAAAGTGGTTCTGGCGCACATAGTCGGTCAATAGTGGCGCGAAGCGATACTTACTGTTTACGGCTTTCCTATTATAGAAAATATTTATATTGTATAGCATTAATTAACTATTTGACCTACACGATTAATAGGTAAATATAAATATATTAATCTCTATTATCGGGTATATTAATTATAAATGTGTTAACTTCGTAAAAGTATAAATATTTAATAATCATAATATTTTCAAGCTTTTGCTTGTTTAATAAATAATAAGTCATAATATGAAACGAAGCATGATTTTTGTCAAATCACCAAAGTCCATGATAATAAAAATCATGCGAGTTCCATATGGCAACTAAAATCAAAATTATTATCATATGAAAATCGGATTTATAGGATTAGGAAAAATGGGCGGCAAAATGGTTGAACGCCTTTTAAATAACGGACATGAAGTAGTAGTCTATAACCTCACTCAGAAAGAAGTGGATGAAGCAGCGTCAAAAGGCGCTATCCCCGCGTCGGGACTCAAAGACTTAGTAAATAAACTCGAAGGTCGTAAATTAGTATGGTTGATGGTTCCTGCCGGTAAACCCGTAGAGCAAAATATAGCCGAACTGCTTACGTTACTTAATCCGAATGATATAATTGTGGACGGAGGAAACAGTTATTGGCGAGAAACTGTGGAAAGAGGAAAGAAAGTAAAAGAAAAAGGCATCCATTATCTTGACTGCGGAACCAGCGGCGGCGTATGGGGACTTCAGAACGGCTATTGCCTGATGTACGGCGGAGACAAAGACGCCTGTGACTTTGCCGAACCAATCTTTAAAAGCCTTGCGCCCGAAAACGGATATATTCGTTGTGGAGAAAGCGGATCGGGTCACATGGTAAAGATGGTTCACAACGGTATCGAATATGGTATGATGCAGGCTTATGCCGAAGGATTTGAGATAATGAAAAATTCTCCTTACGACGTGGACCTTGAAAAAGTATCCCGTGTATGGATGCAAGGTTCGGTCGTGCGTTCTTGGCTGCTCGAGCTGATAGGCAACGCCTTGGAAGGCAACGAAAATCTGGATGGCATAAAGGCCTATGTGTCGGATAGCGGCGAAGGTCGTTGGACTGTGCAGACGGCTATGGACTTTGATGTGCCGGCGCATGTTATCACGGCTTCTCTCTTTACCCGCTTCCAGTCAAGACAGGAATCCTCCTACGCGATGAAACTGCTTGCCGCCATGCGCAATCAATTTGGCGGTCACGAAATAAAGAAGGGGTAAAAAATGATGAATTTCAAGTCTATAAACTTACCGGAATTTCGGCAAGTTAGTAAACAAAAAAGTTCGTACCCCGTAACTCGTAACTAAAAAGATATGAAAACGATACAGAACCAGGCTCTGATTATTTTCGGAGCGTCAGGTGACTTGACATACAGGAAGTTGATTCCGGCTATATTCAACCTTTATAAGCAAGATTCCTTACCAACGAATTTCGCTGTGCTGGGTGTGGCTCGTAGTCCGTTTACAGACGATACTTTCCGTGATAAAATGAAGGATGGCATCAAGAATTTTTCCACGTCAAAAGATATATCGGATGAAGACTTGGATCAATTTAGCCGGATGCTTCATTATCTGTCTATAAATACAGATGATGAAAAAGAATACACTAAGCTGAAAGACCGCTTGGATAAGTTGGACAAAGACGAAAAAACCGCTGGTAATTATCTTTTTTACCTGTCAACGCCTCCTGCACTATATCCGATGATTCCTAAGTTCTTGGCAGAACAAGGGTTGAATAAAGAAGACGGGCATTTCAGACGGGTTATTATCGAGAAACCGTTCGGAACAGACCTCAAATCCGCTGTTGAGTTGAACGCGTCTCTTCAGCAAGATTATGATGAAGACCAGATATACCGAATCGATCATTACTTAGGAAAAGAAACCGTGCAGAATATGCTTGTAACCCGTTTTGCCAATGGTATTTACGAACCGTTATGGAACAGGAATTACATTCATCATGTAGAAATCACGGCTGCCGAAAGCATAGGGGTTGAAAACAGAGGTAATTATTACGACCATGCCGGAGCATTGCGCGATATGATTCAGAACCACTTGCTGCAATTAGTGTCTTTGGTGGCTATGGAGCCGCCGATGTCCATCGATTCTGTTTCGATCCGTAACGAGAAGTTGAAAGTCTTTCAGGCGTTGCGCCCGATGTCTAACGATGATTTGTTTAAGAATGTCATCCGCGGGCAATACACCGCTTCCAATATAAGAGGTAAATACGAAAAAGGCTACCGCGAAGAAAAGGATGTAAACCCCGATTCGCGTACAGAGACATACGTTGCCATGAAACTCTTTATCGATAACTGGCGTTGGGGCGACGTTCCGTTTTATATACGTACCGGGAAGCGTTTGCCGACGCGTGTGTCGGAGGTTGTTATCCACTTCAAACCGGCGCCTCAGAAATTGTTTCCTGAAAGCGCGGATTTGGGTAGTAACGATGATAACCAATTGGTAATCCGTATTCAACCGGATGAAGGCATCTTGCTGAAAACGAAGATGAAAGTTCCGGGCAACGGGTATCAGGTAAAAAATGTAAATATGGATTTCCATTATTCACAATTGCAGGACACTTATTTGCCGGAGGCTTACGAACGTCTTTTACTCGATTGTATGATTGGCGATTCAACCTTGTATATACGGGGCGACGCGGTGGAAGCGACATGGAAATTTGTGCAGCCATTGCTTGATTTTTGGGAAAAGAACCCTGACGCGCCTCTGCATGGCTATCCTGCCGGTTCTTGGGGACCAAATTGCGCGGATGATTTAATAGAAGGGAAAGACCTTACATGGAGATACCCATGTAAAAACCTTTCGGATGATGGTATATATTGTGAATTATGATAAAAGAAGAAGTTAAAATCTATCCGGATACAACCGCTCTCAGCGAGGGGTTTACCGCATTCATACAAAAATTGTTGAGTGTGTATCCACGTATTAACATCGCCCTTTCGGGTGGAACGACCCCCAAAGTCGTATTCGATTATTGGGCGGAGAACTGTAAGGATTCCATAGACTGGAGCCGCCTGTTCTTTTTTTGGGGAGACGAGCGTTGTGTACCTCCTGAAAATGTGATGAATAACTATGGGATGACTAAGGATCATTTGTTTGATAAGATTCCTGCTATTCCTCAAAACAATGTTTATCGCATACATGGCGAAAACGAACCGGAAGAAGAGGCTGACTGGTATAGTAAAATACTCAGCGCGAAGTTGATGCAGCGTCTCGATATTCCCAGCTTCGAAATCGTTATGCTGGGAGTAGGCGATAATGGTCATACGGTTTCTATCTTTCCCAACCAAATGTCATTGTGGGATAGCAAAGAGATTTGTCTCTTAACCGAACATCCCGAAAGCAAGATGAAACGCGTGACTATCAGCGGCAGGGTTGTAAATAACGCGCAATATGTCGTAATCCTTGCCACCGGTAAGAATAAAGCTGAAATGGTTCGGAATATTATTGAGAAAAGAGAGCAGTTCTTTGATAAATACCCTGCGGCTCGGGTAAATCCAAAGAAGGGTTACTTATATTGGTTCTTAGATAACGAGGCGGCAAGCTTGTTATAGAAACGCTTCATCTATTTACTTGTTGGTTACAGAGTAAAAGAAGTTTCACGGAGTTTTTAGATCTCAGGATTTAGATACTCCGTATTTCTTTTTTAGTCAATACTACTATCCGAAACTCCTCCCCAAGTGATTGAGAGGCTTTTGTTAGAAAAAGGTGACAAAAGTAACAGTTTTTGGGTAACACCACATTGCGCCATTTTTCTTGCAAACTGTTTAAATTTTATTGATCCTTTTTTGTTGGTTCTTTTTACCGCGCGCAATCACAGATTGCTTGCCTTCCTTTTGCCCAAAGCCGCAAAAGGAAGCAAAAACGCTTTAACGCCCACTTCATAGGCCGACCCGCTACGGGCTTAAAG
>JAISKQ010000321.1 GCA_031260865.1 Prevotella sp. | reverse complement strand
AATACCCCTTGTTCCGTAAGAACCCGTTTTTTGTCCTCGTACTACATTTTTGTCGCCGCTGTTTCCGAATAGCACCGGAGAAATATATTCTACCGACCGGGCTTTTTGCCTGATTAGGGAGACGTCCTTGCGATCCATAGACCAAAAACGACCTTTTCTAAAACCCTTAAAAGGTTCACTGGTGACATTTGTCCAAAAGAAACACGAGTTAGAAGCGAAGCCGCTCACATTTTTCATGATACCCCCCTCTAAACTATACCCGATGCCAATGAGTATAATCAGCATAAAAATTCCCCATGAAACGCCAATACATGTCAGAAAACTACGCAGTTTATTCCGCGTTATCGTGACCCATATCTCTTGCCAATTGTCTAAATCAAACATTTTTCCGCTTCTTTTTTATATTATTCGGCTCTCATAGCCTCGATAGGACTTACTCTTGTCGCTTTAAGGGCAGGTATCAGTCCTGCGAAAGTACCCGCGATTATCAACGCTACTGTAGCCCATATAACAGTTCCTAAATCAACAGTCGGGTCTTTGAATATAGAAGGCCCGTCGGACGGCATATTCGCCATCAGTGTACTGATAGTTTCTGTTATGCCTATGCCTATGACGATACCGATGTACCCGGCTACCGTCGTAATCATTATAGATTCAAAAATAATGAGTTTCAGCACCGATAACGGCGTGGCTCCAATGGCTTTCCTTATACCTATTTCGCGTGTGCGTTCTTTTACCGTGATGAGCATGATATTACCTACTCCGACAATTCCCGCCAACAACGAGGCGACGCCTATCACTATAATAAATGATGTGATAATGGAAAATATACTTTCGGCTTCAAGCATGTCTTCGGCTGTATTCCGCACATATAAGGCTGACCGGTCAGCGGGGTCGAAGTTATGGAGTTTACCCATTTTTCGACGTATCTCCTCTACAAATTTTTCGTTCGCTTCTTTTGTCTTTAATCCTACAACCGTAAAGTCGATCCGGCGGAATCCGTATCCTTTGTTATAAAGCAACTGGGCTGTGGTAAACGGAATATACGCGGGCGGATTGTTGCTATACATATCTTCGTTGTCATATACGCCAATTACCTGATAGGCAATATTATTATTCGCTATAATATATTTATTGACGGGGTCGGCGTCTTTGAATAATACTTTTTTCATATCGGGACTGATAACAATTACCTTGCGGCGGTTATCAATATCCATCTTATTCAGAAAGCGTCCGTTACCGCTGGTCACTTTCAGATTGTTTATAATCGAGGCATCCTGCGAAACCCCTTCCAGACTCCATGAACCATATTCTTTTCCGTACGAAAGAGTAGCACCTTGGTTAAGCCTGACGGAAACGTATTCTACTTCGGGTATCTTGTTCCTTACCAGGTCATAGTCCTTGAAGTCGAATTTGATTTGGCGATCCGTCGGCAACCCGTTATGAGGCATGGAAGTCCAACCCGGCCACAATGTCACGGAGTTTTGCGCCCGGCGCGAGAAGTTTGATGTTACCCCGTTTTTAAGACCGTTTCCTGCCGAAAGTAAGATGATAAGCATAAATATACCCCATGCGACGGCAAAACTGGTAAGGAATGTCCGCATCTTATTTTTATTGATTGTGGAGAATATTTCGCGTAATGAGTCAAAGTCAAACATATTACATTACTATTACGGGGTTTTCATTCACTTCTATAGAACCGATAATACCGTCTTTGATATGAATCACGCGGTCGGTAGCGTCGGCTACGGACTGCTCGTGCGTTACGATGAGCATTGTGATTCCATTATCCGTATTTATTTGGCGCAACAGCTCCATCATCTCCCGGGAAGTCTGGCTATCTAAAGCTCCGGTGGGTTCGTCAGCCAATATTACCTGTGGTTGCGCTATCAAGGCGCGGGCGATAGCTACCCGTTGTTTTTGCCCTCCCGATAATTCATTGGGCATGTGGCTCGCATGGCTGACCAATCCCATTTTATCGAGGTATTCCATGGCAATTACATTGCGCTTTTTTCGGGAAATTCCTTGATAATAGAGCGGTAACGCAACATTTTCGAGCGCGTTTTTGAACGTGATCAGATTAAAAGACTGGAATACGAAGCCTATCTTTTTATTCCGTAACTCGGCGGCTTTTGTTTCGCTCAAGTTTTTTATCAGGACATTATCCAAATAATATTCTCCGGTATCGTACGTATCCAAAATGCCTAAAATATTAAGAAGGGTAGATTTACCTGAACCTGAGGCTCCCATGATAGAAACTAATTCTCCTTTTTCAACGTCCATATTGATGCCTTTCAATACATGCAATGGAGATACGCCCCAGTAAGTTTTGTTTAAACTTTTTATCCTTATCACGCTTGCTATTATTAATTAGATCGATTCATATAAGTTTGTTTATCGCACAAAATTAGCGTTATAAAATTCACACCGTAATGTTTTGTGTCGAAACTTTTATATATATGTCGCAAAAAAGAGGGAAATGTTACACGCTTTTAATAATTTAACATTATAAATTTACTTTTGTATATAATATAATGCGTTTTTTGTTTGACTTAATTGATGTATTTGATCTTCTTCATGAATTTGGGCGCTATATCAAATCGTTTGATAAAGCTGACTTGGAAAGTTCCGGTATCGAATATCCTTTTCAATGACTCGGTTCGTGTGACATATATTTTATTTATAATAACAGACACTCCAACAGACCAATTATCCGCATTGTAGCCGGCTGAAAATCGAGGGAATACAGAAGGAGATACTTCAATATTCTTGAGAATAATAAACGGATTGAATGCCTGAATAGTATGTCAGGGAACGAAATATACAGAGATTAACTCAAAACAGCGATCACTCTTTTCCAAGTATCGACTTGGCTCTGTCCAAAGCCGCGTTGATATTGTCGCATATATTAATTTCGCCTATCATATTCGGTATTTTCGATTTATTTATTACCGCGTGTACTTTCGGGCGTACCCCTGAAAGGATGACTTGTATGCCGTCATTCATCGATTTTTGGCACAAGCTTGTCAGGTTATGCAGCCCCGTGGAATCTATAAACGGAACTTTGCGCATCCGTATGATACGTATCTTCGATTTATCGCCTATGATACGCATACTTTCTTCAAATTTGTTGGCTATGCCGAAGAAGAAAGGGCCGTCTATTTCATATACTTCCACATCTTCCGGCAAAATAAGTACTTCATCAGCCTGAGTATATTCACTTTCGTCCGTCAGGTCAAGTTTATCTTTAAACACAGATACATGAGTCACATCGTTTATACGTTTCAGGAACAGTACCACCGCCAATAATAATCCGACCTCGATAGCTATCGTCAAGTCGAATATCACAGTAAGGAAGAAAGTGATAAGCAATACGGCAATATCCGATTTTTGGTTCTTAAACAATGCTTTGAACGTGCGCCATTCACTCATGTTATAGGCTACTATAACCAACACACCCGCCAGGCACGCCATCGGGATATATTGAGCCAATGGCATCAATAGGAGCAGTATCAGCAATAATACAACGGCATGTATGATACCCGCTATGGGGCTGCGTCCACCATTGTTTATATTGGTCATGGTGCGGGCGATGGCGCCTGTGGCAGGTATGCCGCCAAACAGAGGCGTGATGATATTTGCCACTCCCTGCGCGATAAGTTCCGAGTTGGAATTATGCTTTTCTCCGCCAATAACGCCGTCCGCCACCGTCGCGGATAACAGCGACTCTATCGCTCCCAGCATTGCTATGGTGAGGGCGACAGGCAGCAGGTCGGTAATGGTTGCCATATTGATGGTCGGAATTTCGGCGGCGGGAATTGCCGCGTTGATTCTGAACCGGTCTCCAATCGTATCTATGACATCAATTACGGCATAGTTTTTTAATAGATATACTACTATCGTAATGATGATAATAGCCACCAACGATCCCGGTATTTTTTTTATGACGCGGGGCGTAATCACAATGATAAATATACTGGCTATGCTGATGAGGGTATTCCACCAATTGATCGTGTCAAAGTGTTTGAAATACATAATCCATTTGCCGATGAAGTCTCCGGGAACTTTTTCACCGCCAAAGTCCAGTCCGAAAATATCGGCTATCTGCGTCGTGAAAATCGTAACGGCTATACCGCTGGTAAAACCCACGATAATAGGATAGGGGATAAACTTGATAATCTTACCTAACTTGAAAATGCCCAGCAAGACCAGTATGACTCCGGCTATAATAGTGGCAATGAGCAAACCTTTTATACCATGCGTTTGCACTACGCCGTACACAATCACAATAAAAGCGCCGGTTGGCCCACCTATCTGCACGCGGCTGCCACCCAAGAATGATATGATAAATCCGGCTATAATAGCTGTAATTATACCTTGTTCGGGTGTTACTCCCGACGCGATACCAAAGGCTAACGCCAAAGGTAGCGCGACAATGCCGACAATTAAGCCCGCCATCAGGTCGCTGATGAACTTTTCCTTATTATACGTTTTCAGGGAAATAAACAACTGAGGTGTGAAGTCCTTGAGAAAATCCTTTTTCATAACAAATCAATAGAAACAATTGATAAAAGATAAATATTCGCTATAAAAACAAACAACGCTCTAATAAATAGTTAATTATACAGATTATATTTTTTTATTTAAACTTCTTTCTAATTAACTGACCTAAAAGGTGTTATTTTTATACAATTTTTAAGACTACAAAGGTATAAAATCATTTGAAATCTTATTCGGAAAAGGATTTTAAATGCTATATTTGTATAAAGTCAAATTTTTAAAAACTATCATCAAGTTATGGAAAGAAGTATTAAAGGTACAGAAACTGAAAAGTGTCTGTTAAAATCATTCGCCGGAGAATCTCAGGCTAGAATGCGTTATACAATGTTTGCAAGTGCGGCTAAAAAAGAAGGTTATGAACAAATCGCCGCTATATTCTTAGAAACAGCGGATCAGGAAAAAGAACACGCGAAACGTATGTTCAAGTTCTTGGAAGGCGGTATGGTGGAAATTACCGCGACATATCCCGCCGGAAAAATAGGGACAACAGCCGAAAACCTGACAGAAGCCGCGGCCGGCGAACATGAAGAATGGTATAGTGATTATCCTGCTTTTGCAGATATTGCTGAAAAAGAAGGATTTAAAGATGTCGCCGTAATGTACCGTATGGTAGCTAAGGTGGAAAATATGCATGAAGATCGTTACAAAGCCTTATTGGCTCGTGTACAGAATGACGCCGTTTTCTCACGTGAAGAAGCTATCGACTGGCAATGCCGCAATTGCGGATTCGTAATTAAGAGTAAAGTCGCTCCTAAAACTTGTCCGGCTTGCCTTCATCCGCAAGCATACTTTGAACCGTTGAAGTGGAACTTCTAATCAAAGTGCAATGATATGAATGGAAGAGGCTGTCCAAAGTGGGCGGCCTCTGCTGTTTTTTCTGAATATCGTTAAACGGTTCTCTTATTTCCGTCCAAAATCGGCGGGAATTTCGCCCCATTCATTTGTTTTCCACTTTATAATCTGAGTGGTATAAGTATTTTCCCGCAGCCATTTTTCAGCCCTTTCTATCATATAAAACAGAGACTCATTTTCGGGCACGCGTTCAAGTTTGGTCTTACATTTTTTCTCCCGTACCCATTTGATGGCGTTTACGCTATCGGAATATACCGGTATCGAAAAGTTCTTTTGTTTTAATAAAGCGATACCATGTACCAATGCTAAAAATTCGCCGATATTGTTTGTCCCTTTTTCGAAAGGCCCTTGCTTAAATATTTCTTGCCCGGTCTTGACATATACTCCTCTGTATTCAAGCAATCCGGGATTACCGCTACACGCGGCATCTACCGAAAGGCTATCTTGTATAATCTCGGGGATGTTTTGTATCGGGACTTTCTTCCCTGCTTCGGCTTTCTTTCCTACATAGAGCCAGGGGCTTTCGTTATATGCCTTTTCGGCTTCCGCCTTATTGGGAAATGATTTATAAATAGCTCCGTCGTATCCGTCAACTTGAGCTTTACAGTCAGTCCATGATGAATACACGCCCGGTCTAACGCCATTCCAGACCACATAGAAATTCTTTTTTGCCACTATTACAA
>JAISKQ010000282.1 GCA_031260865.1 Prevotella sp. | reverse complement strand
GCATCGTGGAAAGGAGTCATCCAGTCCAAAGCGCCGCGTTGAGCAGTAGTAGAGCAGTTTGCATACATCCAGTCCATACCCTTTTCGGCAAATAGCGGCATTAAGGACTGTGTAAGCTCTTCTACGGTTTCATTAAACGCTTCCGAAGGGGAGTGTCCATTCTCGCGCAACACTTCGTATTGGGCAAGCAACAGGCCTTGAATGGCGCCCATGAGTGTGCCGCGTTCGCCGGTAAGATCGGAATATACTTCGCGTTTGAAGTCGGTTTCAAACAAATATCCGGAGCCTACGCCAATACCCAGCGATACGGTTCTTTCAAAAGCGTGTCCCGTGGCATCTTGGAATATCGCGTAGCTGGAGTTCAATCCGCGTCCTTCGAGGAACATACGGCGGAGGCTTGTACCTGAGCCTTTAGGCGCGACAAGGATAACATCAACGTCGGCAGGAGGTATAATTCCTGTGCGTTCTTTGTATGTGATACCGAATCCATGGGAAAAATACAATGCCTTTCCTGCTGTCAAATGAGGTTTGATACGAGGCCATACTTCTATCTGAGCCGCGTCCGACAACAAATATTGAATGATTGTACCTCTTGCGGCTGCTTCTTCAATTTCAAATAAGGTTTCACCGGGAACCCAACCGTCGGCGATGGCTTTTTCCCATGTTTTGCCGCCCTTGCGTTGCCCTATGATCACATTAAAACCATTGTCTCTAAGGTTTAATGATTGTCCGGGTCCTTGTACACCATAACCGATAACGGCTATCGTCTCATTTTTCAGCACTTCTCTTGCTTTTTCCAAAGGAAATTCTTCGCGGGTAACTACTTTTTCATTCACACCGCCAAAATTCATCTCTGCCATAATTTATTAATATTTAATTAAATTGAGAATTTAGTTGTTTATCTTTACTTACTTCTTCGTAAAGGGTAAAATATATGAGATTCGTATATTCAAATCAGGATATAAGCAACCTCCATCGTTATACTCGGACATATCCACGGCATACCCAAGTCCGGCGTAAAACTCATAGGAGAAATGTTTACCTATGGGTCTTTGCATTCCCCAATGAGCAGCGATAAGCAATGTTTTCCAATTAAATGAATACCGTAATGTTTGAGTTACATATTTTGCCTTTATCCCAATAAAACTACCTGTGTTTAAATCAATGGATTTGCCTTGTTTCAAACGCTTTGTCCTATTGATATAATATTTGCCATGTAATGTGAAAAAAGCGACAGGGTCATCCAGATACCACTTGTAGTTGTAGTCTCCTGAAGATATAAAATATCCGGCTCCTAATCCGGCGGCGGCTTCAAATAGTATTTTATCCGATACCGGAATATCCCAGGATACATCCAAGCCCGAAAAGCCGAATCCTATTTTTCCATACGACTTTAGGTTGGTGTCTTGTCCGAAAGACTGAATTGCCAAAGCAATAAATAAAGCACAGAAAAAGAATTTCAATTTCATTATTTCCAAGTTATTCGTGTAGAACACACATTTATATCTTTATCTTTCATCTCCAAAACAAAAACGCCGTTTTCCTCTTCCCTTTTCAGTATATCCAGTTTAGCGCCATAATGCCCTTCGGCGATATAATTGACTTCAATACGCCTGATTTCCTTATCTCTGAACATTTCAATATCAAAAACATCTACAAAATGTTCAATGTATTTCATACTGTTCAGGTGCTTGTTTATATCCACATCGCTATACTTTACTATAAATCCGGGCGTCAGTTCATAATTATCCTTCAATGTCGGAATTTTAGTCAATCCTTCTATCGGGCACTCTTGACCGGTGTGTATATATCCGGATAAACCGTACAGTTCCAATAAATTGGTCGGCTTCCGTGTTTCCATATCTATCGAAGCCCAGAGAGACCTTGCATAACCAATCAGCTTACCGTTGCTATCCTCAAATGAAAAATGACGTTCGGTAAATAATCGGTTTACGCTGACAATCCATGTATTAATAGTCATCACGGTATCGTTTTTCGGATATTCGAACATTTCGATAGCCATACGGGACAAAACCCAGACCCGTTGTTGCGACGTCATGGCCGAGTAGCCGAATCCACGTTCGTCGGCATGTTTAGTAGCGGCTTGCAGCATAAATCCGCCAATCATCGGTAAGGTAGCCTTCCCTCTGAAATCTGTTAAATAAGCGTCAATTACAAATTCGTATCTTCCTTTAGGTGAAATCATTAAAAATATATTTTGTGTTAATATTCTATTTTGTCTCTTGAGTTTTTTGTCTTTTATCCAATCCGGCGAGCATATCGCTCAACCTTTCTATTTTCGATTTAGTAATAGCAATACGTCCCGAACGGATGAATTGCAGGACGCCGATTGTTTTGCTCAGTTCTTCAAACAGATCCTGCGTTTCCTGATAGTGACCTGTTTTCTGAAGTACCACGCTATTTTCATTAATATCCAATATACGCGCGTTATGCTTGCGAATAAGATTTTCTATCGATTCTATCCTGAAAAAATCGGGAGTCGATAATTTATAAAGGGCTATTTCTTGATGGATAAGTTCCTCATTGGTATTGTAATATGCTTTTAATACATCCACACGTTTGTCTATCTGTAATACTACTTTTTTTATCACTTCCTCGTCGCAAAACACTGTGATGGTAAATTTATGTATTCCTTCAAGAGCCGACGCGGATACGGACAGCGTTTCTATATTCAGCTGACGGCGTACGAACACGCTTGTCACCTGGCTTAAAAGTCCAACGGTATTTTCCGAAAATATCGTTATCGTATATAATGTTTTATCTTGCATAATACTTTAATTTTTACTCGTTACCTAAAAGTATATTGGTCACCGAAGCCCCCGCTGGAACCATCGGATATACCATCCCTTTTGTTTCCACCTGTACATCCAGCAAGTAAGGACCTTTATGATTTATCATTTCGGTAATGGCTTTGTCCAGTTCTTCCCTGGTTTCCACTCTCTTGGACGGGATATTATAGGCTTCGCCGATTTTAGCAAAATCAGGGTTTTTCATCAGCGTCTCCGAATAGCGTTCATTAAAAAATAGTTCCTGCCATTGGCGCACCATACCCAGAAAGTGGTTGTTAAGAATAATAATCTTCACATCTACATCATATTGCATGATTGTACCCAATTCCTGTATGGTCATCTGTATGCCGCCATCGCCCGCAAACAGGCATACGGTACGGTCGGGAGTTCCATATTTGGCTCCGATAGCGGCAGGCAGCCCAAATCCCATTGTTCCCAGTCCGCCCGAAGTTACCACACTGCGGCTTTGATTATATTTAAAGTAGCGTACAGCCATCATTTGCTGTTGTCCCACATCCGTTACCAGTACAGCCTTGTCGCCGGTGGCTTCGGATATTTTATGAATAACTTCGCCCATCTTTAGTTGTCCGGATGAAGGAAATAGTTCATCCTTAATAACGGCTTCATATTCTCTATCATAACAGGCTTTAAATTCATTGAGCCATTCGGGATAACTATTGGATTTAAGCAACCCTGTAACCTTAGGCAAGGTTTCTTTCACATCGCCTAACACACGGGCTGTAACGGGCACATTCTTATTTATTTCGGATTTATCTATATCAAAATGAATTATTTTAGCCTGCTTGGCATAAGTATTCAAATCGCCGGTGACACGGTCGTCGAAACGCATGCCGATACCGATAAGGACATCGCATTCGTTTGTTTTGAGGTTCGGTCCTATATTGCCATGCATACCCAACATACCCACATGTAGAGGATGATCCGACGGTATGGCGGAAAGCCCCAATATGGTGGATGCCGCCGGAATACCCGTTTTTTCAATGAAAGCGAGCAATTCCTTTTCCGCGCCGCCAAGTATAACGCCTTGCCCGACAAGCGCCAACGGCTTTTTCGCATTATTAATGATGTTAACGGCGGCTTCTATCTCAAAAGGTTTGATTTCAGGTGTAGGCTGATAGCTTCGGATAAATGTTTCTTTTTGGTATTTGTATTCAAGAAGCCCATTTTGCGCGTCTTTAGTTATGTCTAACACCACCGGGCCTGGCCGACCGGAAGACGCGATATAAAAAGCTTTGGCGATAGCATGGGGAATATCCTCCGCCTTTCGTATCTGTCGCGACCATTTGCTAATAGGTTGTGTGATACCGACTACATCGGCTTCCTGAAAAGCATCGCTTCCCAGCAATGATGACGAAACTTGCCCCGATATGACGACGATAGGAGTGCTGTCGAGCATCGCGTCGGCTATTCCGGTTATGGTATTGGTAGCTCCGGGACCTGATGTGACCAAGGCGACGCCAACTTTACCCGATGTACGGGCATATCCCTGCGCGGCATGGATAGCTCCTTGCTCGTGCCGTACAAGTATATGGTTTATCCTATCCTTATAATCATACAGAGCGTCAAATACAGGAATTACTTGTCCGCCCGGATAGCCGAAAATTGTTTCTACTCCTTCATCAAGTAACGCTTTGATAAGAGCTTCGCGTCCCGTTATTTTATTTTCCATAATTCTTGCGGCTTAATTTATTCCACAATTCTTATTCCTCCCAAATCGGCCGAACTAACCATGCCGGCATAAGCGCGCAATGACTTGGAAACAATGCGGTCGCGATTCGGTTTAAATGCTCCTTTACCTTTTGCCGACTCCTTTTGCCGGCGGGTTTCAAGCTCCGCGTCGGACAACCTGACGTTGATCGACCTGTTAGGAATGTCTATATCAATAATATCGCCATCCTTAACCAAACCGATAGCGCCTCCTGACGCCGCTTCCGGCGAAACGTGCCCGATGGAAAGCCCTGATGTGCCTCCCGAAAAACGCCCGTCTGTAATCAAAGCGCATTCTTTACCAAGGTGTTTGGACTTAATATATGAAGTAGGGTAGAGCATTTCCTGCATACCCGGCCCGCCCTTAGGTCCTTCATAGATGATGACAACAACGTCTCCGGCTTGCACATCGCCTTTCAATATACCTTCACACGCGTCATCCTGTGAATGGAATACTTTGGTCGTTCCCGAAAACTTAAATATGCTTTCATCTACTCCCGCCGTTTTCACCACGCAGCCATTCAAGGCGATATTTCCTTTCAGGATAGCCAATCCGCCATCTTTGGTGTACGCGTGTTCCATATCGCGGATACAACCATTTGCCCTGTCCATGTCAAGGTTAGGATAATAGTTGTCCTGTGAACCCATCTTCAGGTTGAACTTGTTGCCGGGAGCTGATTTATACAGTATATCAACTTTCTCTACCGGAGAGCCTTTTGTGATATTGTATTCATCTATTGCCTGCGCCAAAGTCAGCCCGTCAACCCGTAAAACAGAGGTGTCGATTAAATTTCCTTTATTCAGTTCGTTCATTATTCCGAGAACGCCGCCAGCGCGGTTAACATCCTGTATATGATATTTTTGAGTGTTCGGCGCTACTTTGCACAAGCATGGCGTTTTGCGTGAAAGCCTATCAATATCGTCCATCGTGAAATCGACTTCGCCTTCCCGCGCGATAGCTAACAGATGAAGGATTGTATTTGTAGAACCTCCCATTGCTATGTCCAACGCCATCGCGTTGAGATAGGCGGCTTTTGTCGCGATATTTCGAGGAAGCACGGACTCATCGCCATCCGTGTAGTAACGATAAGCGTTTTTTACAATCTGTTTTGCCGCGTCCCGAAATAGTCTGACACGGTTGGTATGGGTAGCTACTACTGTGCCGTTTCCGGGCAGGGCTAGTCCAATCGCCTCATTTAAGCAATTCATGGAGTTGGCTGTAAACATACCCGAACACGAACCGCAAGTAGGGCAGGCGGCACGTTCTATGGCGTCTATTTCTATATCCGAAACCGTATCGTCGGCTGCTTTAATCATCGCGTCTATCAGGTCGAGGCGCTGATTGCCCAGTTCTCCGGCTTCCATTGGTCCTCCCGAAACAAATATAGTCGGAATATTGAGCCTCATAGCCGCCATTAACATGCCGGGAGTGATTTTGTCACAGTTGCTGATACAAATCATCGCGTCGGCTTTATGGGCATTTATCATATATTCCACGCTATCGGCAATCAAATCACGAGAGGGTAGGGAGTATAACATGCCATCGTGCCCCATGGCAATACCATCGTCGATAGCTATGGTATTAAATTCGGCGGCAAAGCAACCCAACGCTTCTATTTCAGCCTTGATTTTCTGCCCAATATCATGCAGGTGCACATGTCCCGGAACAAACTGAGTGAATGAGTTTACGATAGCAATCAGCGGTTTACCCATTTGGTCTTCTTTCATGCCGTTTGCTCTCCAAAGCGCCCTTGCTCCTGCCATACGTCTGCCTTGTGTGCTGGTCGAACTTCTTAATTCAAATCCCATAACAATTGTAATATATAAATGTCAGTAAGGTTCTAAGAAAATTAATAAAAAAAGCCTTTCCCATGTATGAGAAAGGCTCTATATTTATTCCTTGTGTTATCAAACTAATATACATACCCTTCTCATTTATTCCGACCGACGAGTAGAATATTGAGAATGAGAATATGTAAAAAGCAATTTGTCATATTTTTATGCTAAAAACAGTCACAAAGTTATAATAATTTTTTTTAAAACAAATTTTATAGCGATTTTTTTAATAGTAATAGCAGATTTTATAATTTTTTCCCGGTTTTATCGATATTAAATCTTTCTTCCCCCACCCGGACTGTCGCCGTACCGCCTTTGGAAAAGGGGAAAGCTACATCATATATACAAGGAATCACCACCTCTCCTGTTTTATCTATAAATCCCCATTTGCCGTTAAAGACAACTCGAGCTAATCCATCGGTAAACTCAAAAGCCGCGTCATATATACAAGGAATAATTTCTTGCCCCGTCATATCTATATAACCCCATTTACCGTTTATACCGTTTATTTGGACGCCTGTCAAACCTTCGCTAAATGATTTTCTAATTGTTACGCCGTAGCTGGTAGTCGTCGAAACATATATATCACTGTATATACAAGGGGTAATCTCTTTACCTGTTTTGTCTATAAAGCCCAATCTTCTATTTAATTGGACGATAGCCAAACCTTCGGTCATAAAATCCCATTCTTTAGCTTTAATTCAAAAAAACCTAATTCGGTAAAATAATTTGTTTCCGGATAATATCTTGCAGCCATTGCAATAAATTCGTTTGATAAATATGCATATCGTACCGCACCTTGTGTTTGCTGAAATTTTTTGCTTGTATAATGTTTATCAGTATATCCAGAGAAGAATACAATACTTGATATTAGAAGAATAGTTGATGCAATAAATAAAATAATTATAACTATATCAGGAAATATATGATGAACTAATGGAATTAATAATATTCCACCATTAATTACCGCTATTGCTAATGCACTTAAAAATAAAGTCCATCCCATCTTACGATGATGTTTTTCACGGTCGGTCAAGCAACCCTCACACATTCCTCCCGTCTTTTTCTGTATGTTTGTATAATTATATTTGGTATGAGTCGTCTTTACATTTCCCGAGTAAGTACTATATGACCCTGTTATTTCTGCATCTGCCGTATAATACACAATTTGTTGGTATTCATTACCGCAAAAAGGACATTTTGTTGGGGAATTATCCAGTGTAAATAATTGCTTCTTTTTCATCTTTCTTCTTGGTTTTATGCCCTTGCGAGGCAGTTAATCTATTTTTATAAATTTTTCATCAGAACATCAGAGGTTTCTACTCCCAGTCCAAGACAAGAACTACATAAGTCAAGAATATTGTCTTTAAACCCTTTCCCATCGCAGGAAGAACAAACCTTATATTCTACCGGTTTAGCGACAAATTCATAAGGTGGTTGTTTTTCGAGTTTCAATGTCCCCTTTACTGTATTCCCTTCAAGAACAGCATCCATACTATCTCCCCTGAAAGTCGCCGAAAACGCTCCTGCTTCAGTTGATACAATCGTCCCAACACTCATGGTTCTTTTGTGGAAAGATAATGAATTGTTTTTAATTTTAAAATCTCCTGTAAGGGTTCTAATATCACTAACTTCTCCATTAATAGTTGTAACTGCCATAAACAATATGTCGTCTTCTCCAAATCGCTTGTGTACTCAAATAAGCCGAGCGTACAATATCGGCTTTCTTTGTTTCATCCGCGGTTACTTTTTGTTCGGTAACTACTTCCCCCGTTACTTTTTGTTCGGTAACTACTTCCGCCGTTTCCGTTTTCTGACCGGAGGATTGCTTGCAACCGCTAATTCCATACATCATTGACATGATTGCCATACAAATAATTATTCTTTTCATTTTCCTTTGGTTTTATACCCTTGCGAGGCGGTTAATCTATTTTTATAAATTTTTCATCAGGACGTCAGAGGTTTCTGCTCTATTGATATTTAATTTCTTTATTTATAAACTGTTGGAATTTAGCCAAATATATTATTATAGCTCTTTTTTTGTTCAATTATATTAGTCGTTTCTCGTGGCTCGGCGCATAATCAAAATAAAATTTAAACAGGCTCTAAATCTTATTAACTGTAAACTCCTGTACGAAGCCAAATTTTTATTATATTCTCTCTAACATACGGTAAATTTAGTTGATACTCAATAATATTTAGCGCTTTGTTCATTAAGTCCTGCCCACCTTTTTCCCTTAATTCTTCCCCAATTTTTGTGATTTCAGGAAATACAGCAAAATTGTTAAAACTTCCAGGAGAAAGTTGTTGATGAATTCTTACCAATTCTCTGGCTGCTTTCTTTGCGATACGTTCGCTCTTTGATGCTTCATCGTTTTTTAAAAAGTCAAGTAATCCCATTTTTTTTCTTATTATGTCTTTGCGAAGACGGTTAATATTTATTTTAGAATTTTATTTTATTAGATTTCGATAGAGGAGGTATGATATAAATATCTGTATGGCGGGGTTTCAAGCGAGACCCGCGATGACCGGCAGCTCGCTTATAAAGAGGATTTCGCATCCGCGATATATATACTGAAAGCCTTGTGAAGAACAGGGTTCATGAAGTTTGTCTGTATCAGTGTGTTTCATCCGATCCGGTATTTTTGATACGAAACAAATTTAAGTAAAAAAATGAAAATTAGATAAGAAAAAAGGACTATTTTTTGTTAAATAAATTATTTTATTGGAGAGTGGTAAGTGGTGAGTAATGAGCAGTGAGTGGTGAGTAATGAGTGGTGAGTAATGAGTGGCAAGTAATGAGTGGTAAGTGGTGAGCAGGAAACAATGGAGCGAAGCTATATTAGCCGGAAAGTATTTACCCGTATTTGTTGATGTGGAATTGAAAGCCGATAAAGCGGAGATACACAAGGTTAAACCGTAAAAATTTTCCTGTTTTCCGCTCTTTTGTTATCTAAAGGCGGAAAACAGGAAATGTGTTCTTATTTCACCAATTTAGTTACAATGGCACACATCTTATCATAATTTTCTTCCATCGATTGAAGCAATTTGTATTGAGCGTGTGTGCGTACAAGGTTGTGCGTATCATCCTTTACCTTGTAATAGTTATCGCCGTCAATATAATCCATCAGGAAGCGAAGTACCTGTTCAAATGTGATGTATTTCGCCGAAAACGCCAGGTTTTCAATTTCCGATTGGGTTAGAAATCCTTTGGTTTCGGAGAGGTATCCGGCTGTGTATCCCTCAAAGATATCCATTTTAACATACACATTATCAAGGTTTTCGTCATCCTCTTTTCCCGCGTTGGCGTATGAACGGATGGCATCGCCGTAGTCGTTCAGGCAAGTGCTGCTGAGCACAGTATCCAAATCGATGACACAAAGCACATTACCTTGCTTGTCGAATAGGATGTTGCTTATCTTGGTGTCGTTATGAGTTACGCGTGTCGGTATCTCTCCGGTTTCCACCTTCGCCCAAAAGCCGAGCATTTCTTCTCTTCGGCTTTCTATCCAGTCGATTTCTTCTTGTACTTTTGCTTTTCTTCCTGCCGGATCTTTTTTCAAAACGTCGTCCCATTGTTCGAAACGGAATCGCATGTTGTGAAATCCGGGAAGGATGTCGGCTAAAGGTTCTTTCATATCCGATAACATCGCCTGAAATTTACCGATGCCTTTACCTCCTTGTGTCGCTAATTCGGGTGAATCGGCATATTGATATGTAATGGTATCTTCGATGAAAAGGCATGCCGCCCAACATTCATTTTCTTCATCTTTGAAATAGAGTTTCCCGTCTGTGGTAGGAGTCACCGTGAGCGCTTCACGAAGCGGATCGCCTCCCTGCGCTGTGATTTTATTTTTCAGGTGGGTTGTTACCCTAAAGATGTTGTCCATCATGGACGGTATATCCTTGAAGATGTTTTTGTTTTTTCGTTGCAGGATGTAATTGGGGCTGTCACCTTCTGTTTCCACAAAGAAAGTGTCGTTTATAAGCCCTTCTCCCAGCGGACGGATTTCTTTGATTGTTCCTTCAAAAGCAAAAGCTTTACCAATTTTCGCAAGGGTCTCTTTCATGATGTTCTTTTATGATTAATATTTAAATGATGTTTTTAAAATTGAGAGTACAAAAATAAGGAAAACCTTTTATCCCTAAAACATAGAAACAGTTTAAATTTCCATAAACAGTATATTTGCTGATTATTCTACAAATAAATCCGTAACTTTGTAGTACAAAACCATATATTAAACTAAAATATAAACAACATGTTTTCAGGTATAGTAGAAGAAGCGGCGACAGTAGTTTCGTTGAAAAAAGAAGCGGAAAATTTACATTTAACGATGAAATGTTCATTTACCCATGAGCTAAAAATAGATCAGAGCGTATCGCACAACGGCGTTTGCCTGACTGTGGTAAACCTTGATGATGATAAATATACGGTTACAGCGATAAAAGAAACGTTGGAACGGTCGAACCTCGGATTGCTGAAAGTAGGAGACAAAGTGAACCTTGAACGCAGTATGCTGATGAACGGTCGCCTTGACGGGCACATTGTGCAGGGGCATGTCGACCAGACCGCCAAATGTGTGGAAATACGCGAGGCGGACGGTAGCTGGTATTTCAAGTTTGAATACGAATTTGACCGTGAAATGGCTAAGAAAGGCTATATGACGGTGGATAAAGGTTCGGTGACTGTAAACGGCGTGAGCCTCACCGTTGTAGCTCCTACAAACAATTCGTTCGAGGTGGCAATTATTCCTTACACTTATGAGCATACCAACTTCCATCAGATAAAGCTTGGAAGCGCGGTAAATATCGAATTTGATATTATCGGGAAATATATCAGCCGTATTACCCAATTATAAAAAACGAACAGGCTCCTTCAAAAGGAGAAGATGAGAAAATAATTATGGAAAATAATAATAAAACGACAGAAAGTCCTGATAGCCTTCCCCTTGGAGAGACCGGGGAGGCTCAATGTTTTTACGACCTGGTTAAACAACGCCAGAGTACGCGCGCCTTTGATACCACCCGTACCGTTGACAGGGAAATTATAGCCCGCGTGCTTGAGGCGGGACGCTTGGCGCCTTCCGCTTGTAACGCGCAGCCTTGGCATTTCATCGTGGTGGATGAGCCGGAACTGAAAAATAAGGTGGCCGATGCCGCTTCCGCCCGTTTGTTGGGGATGAATCACTTTACAAAACAAGCTCCTGTACATATTATCGTTATCGAAGAAAAGGTAAACCTCAGTTCGGGCATTGGCGGAATAGTGAAAGACAAGCATTTTGCTTTTCTGGATATTGGCATCGCCACGGCTCATATTTGCCTTGCCGCTCAGGCAGAAGGATTGGGTAGCTGCATATTAGGATGGTTCGCCGAATCCAAAATGAAGAAACTACTGAATATACCTGATAACAAACGGGTGGTATTAGATATTGTTGTCGGTTATCCGGCGCAGCCTTTACGCGATAAAAAACGCAAACCTACCGAAGAAGTCATTTCGTATAACACGTATCAATAAACCGCGCGACTGTATATATGGGATACACAGTCGGATATGTTTTGCGCTATGTTTTGCGCCATCTGTATGTTGGCGTTTTTATCTAAAGTGCAGGATAAGCAGAATGAATAAATGATATAATAGGCACACCAAACAATTACAATGGTTCTTTCCCAAAAACAGCAAGGACATCTTATAATGCTTGTAGTGATGACAATATTCGGTTTGAATATTCCCATCAACAAATATTTCTATGCTAGCGGGCTGCTGACGCCTATGGCTATGACGATGTCGCGCATGGGGTTCGCGGCAATAGCTTTTTGGGTTGTTTCTTTGCTGACGCCAAAAGAGAAAGTCGAGCGGAAAGATATGTTGA
>JAISKQ010000225.1 GCA_031260865.1 Prevotella sp. | reverse complement strand
TAAATATGAAACGAAGTATGATTTTTGTCAAATCACCAAAGTCCATGATAATAAAAATCATGCGAGTTCCATATGGCAACTAAAATCAAAATTATTATCGTATGAAAAGAATATACGCGCTTATTTTATGGACAAGCCTCTTTTGCTTGCCGGGAGTTACCTTGGCGCAGGTAACGGTAGGGAGCGGCGAAAAACCGATCAAGGCTGCTATTCTGGATGTAAAGAGCTATGCTGCCGATGAAGATAACATTACTTCCGGCACGGGAGGGATCATTATGCCGCGTTTAAAATTGCAAAGCCCAAATACCCTTGAGCCTATTATTCCGAACAACGATCCTGAGCTTACAGAGTTGAAAATTTACCATACGGGACTGGTAGTCTATAATCTTACCGACGATGCAAATTTTAAAGAGGGTCTGTATATATGGAATGGCGCTCGGTGGGAGATAATAATATCGGACGATGCCGCCGGCACATCTGCCGTGACAGTTGAAAATGGATTGTTTCTCACATCGGCGGGAGATTATATCGAATTGGGCGGGGCTTTGGATGCCAATACGGATATTGTGCAGAATAACAACGCTATGCGTTTTACTACAGGGACAGGTACATTGTCGGTTAATGCTGCCGATTTTATCATAAAAGAGGGAAACACCGGTATCGGTAAAGAGCCTTCTTCCGTCCGGAAACTGGATATATCCGGAGATACCCAAATAAATGGAGGTTTGGACGTAAAAGGGGAGACCGGGTTGAAAGACGTTGAAATCACAGGAACGAGCACAACCCAATCTCATTTGGTATATACCCCTGATAATAGTCCTAAAGAACAAAGGTTTCTGGTTTCCACCGGTACTTCAGGGCTTGCCAAGTGGAGGGTTGTAGGCGGATTATCTTTTGCCAATCAGCAATCTTTACCAGCGAGTACGTTGCGTTTTAATCCGGTAAATCAAACCAATAGCTACTTGAATACGGGTATGGGCGTAGAATTGTCTCCGGGAAAATGGTTGATCAATTACTCTGTCAGGATGGTGTCTTTAGATCTAAATAGCGCGTCCACCAACAATATTAAGCCGACAAGTTTCAGATTTACCTTGTTGGAGAACGGAGTTCCTATTCCGGTAATCGGCAGAAAAGCTTATGACGACTGTAGGGCATATCCCGATACATATTATAATTCATATACGGGTTTTATAGTTCTAAATAATGATAGCGATCGGGATAAGGTATATTATCTGGGAATAAAGACGCAGGAAATGGGATTAAATTGGCCGCCTGGTGATGTCGAATTAATAAATGGAAGTGAAAAAGACGCGTACTTGATAGCCCTGTTAATGGATTATTGAATGATGCGGATTAAGAGCTAAAACCTGATTTAAAAAGCGTCCGATTCGACAGAATGGAGTTATACATAATAATAGAATAGCAACTCCTCCGGGCTAAGGCATGGAGAACAGGAGAAAATTATATTAGCCGAAATATATCAACTTGTTTTAATTATTCATAATCAATGTAGCAGTGGATAGTTTCTATTAAAACACGGATATATTGGTAAGTTGTATAAACTCTGTTCTTCATGACTTAGCCTTATTTTGTAAATAAAAGCCACCTCCCTCCACCTCCTCCGAAAGAGGGGAGTTAGCTACGCGATTGAATCCTGTAAACAGTGGCGCGAAGCGATCAATCATCGCTTCGCGCCACTGTTTATTGCTATATAACCGCATTTTAAGTAAAAAAAGGAAACTTTTTTACTTAAAAAGATTACATTTTTAATTTTATTTGTCTTTATTTTTGCAAGTAATAAATGTCAATATCACAAACGACACGAAGCTATTTTAATTAACATTTAACACATTAAGAAGAAAAAAACAGACTGAGTAACTTGCGAAAATTAGAATCACAACAAACTTATTAAAAGAACTCACATTAAACAAAAACAATGAAGACAAAATTAACAATCTTATTTTTAAGCCTGTTTTCCATAATAGGCGGTAAAACAATAGTCAATGCCCAAGTAACCATCGGCGCGGGAGAAGAACCTGAATTAGGAACGTTACTTCAATTGAAAGAAAAAACAAATATTAAAGGCAACGCGATTAACGCGTACAGAGGATTGGGATTGCCACGCGTGAACCTCTCCGATAAGCATCAGCTTTATCCTATGTTCCTGACCAACCCCGATGACCCCGCTTCGGGTCCTAACTCGGAATACGCGGCAAATAAAGACGCGTTGGATAAATCGCATACAGGGCTAATGGTGTATAATACAGGAGGACCTCTCTCGGAGGGCGTCAAATACTGGGATGGTACAAGCTGGGCGGATATATCGCCTGTTGAACCTTGGAACATTTCGGGGTCGAGCGATTACGCCACACTCAACACTCAGAATATTTATCAGATGGGCGCTGTCTCTATCGGGTCGGATTCTGTTCCGAACGCGGCTGTGGCGCTCAATGTGGAAGCGAATGACAAAGGAGTGTTATTACCCAGGGTAGAACTGATTAGTCCGACCGACCAAGTTACAATACCAAACCCTCCTGTCGGGTTAATGGTTTACAACAAAGGAACAACCTCTTTTCCGACGCAGGGATATCTATATTGGGATGGATATGAATGGAAATTATTCAATAGTTCTACATCAACACCTCCGAATATTGTGAATTTGAATTGTTTGGGAGCGACCCTCAGTCCCTCGACCTATCAAGCAGGCGCGCGTTATTCCGGAATTGTAAAAATACCTTATAGCGGTGGTAATGGCGGTTATTATGTGGGGACAGGCTCTTTTACTTCCCATGGGCTGACCTTTCGATTACAAGACGGAAAACTGGAAAATGGAAACGGAGAATTGGTCTTGAGGGTAGAAGGTACTCCGGATATAAGCTCTCCCAACTCGATCACCATACCCATAAATGGAACTATCGCGAATAAAATCGGAATTAATTTCTGGAATGGAACTTGTAAAGTAAAAGTTGGACATCAGATGAATGCTGATATTAAAAGTATTGCTGTAATGGACTATATGCACTTTGTCACGGATGATAATGGAGTCAAAGGCTTTTCGGTGGAATGTACAACTCCTGACGGATTATATACTGTAAGAGCTTTCTTGAAGCACTCAAATCAAACCAATACCGCGACGGAAAAAAACAACACGGAATCTGTTTCTTCCACCTCAAATAATAACATACAGTTAAGAAATAATTCGAATGAGACCAAAATATTGATGTGGAACTACAATACCGAATATGGTGATGGCTACCTAGGGTGTTCAGGAAACTTGATCGTTCCGCCAAGGGAATGGGGAGGTACTTCTTCTAATTCAAATAGTACTTGGATAAGCCTTACCACAACCCCGCAAAACAATTACGCGAGTTGGGGGAATGGCGGTATATACAATGCGCGTAATGAAGGTCCCGAACATAGACGCTACTCATGGATTGATACTTCTAAAACGACAAAAGTGGCATATACCATAACCGTTATGGCAGGTATGGATCCGGGCGCGAGTGAAATAAACCCCACAAAACAAAAAGTATTTATCAAGATTGAGCAAATCACAGCGCAGTAATAACTCAGGGCTAATAGCAGCCGTTTTGTGATAGAGAGGGGGCGTAATGTTTACACCTGTTATGATAATCAGGTCGTAAATATTACGCCCTTACGATTAAAATATATAAGGTGTTCAGCCTGTGTCTATTGAGCTTTAGTCGATTATCTTTTTCGTTTGAAAAACTCCTTCATCAAGGAAGCGCATTCTTCCTCTAAAACGCCGGCGACGACTATTGTCTTAGGATGCAATATGCGGGGAGAATACAAGGAACAGCCCTTTTTTTCATCCTTCGCGCCATAAACGACCTTCGGTATCTGCGACCACAGCAGTCCTCCGGCACACATGGGGCATGGTTCTAAGGTGACATACAGCGTGCAGTCCGTCAGGTATTTTCCGCCCATTACGTTTTCGGCGGCGGTAATGGCTTGCATCTCCGCGTGGGCTGTGGCGTCGTTGAGCGTTTCGGTAAGGTTGTGCGCCCGGGCTATAATCCTCCCCTGACAAACGACGACGGCGCCTATGGGCACTTCGTCCTTGTCGTATGCCTGACGGGCTTCGTTCAAAGCCTGACGCATATAATATTCGTCATTGAGGATATTCGCGGTCATCGGCGCATTTCGTTTTCACCAAAAAGAGTAGGATAGTCCTGATCGAGACATTTAAGGATATGGGCTATAATCGTTTCCCTGCACCAGCGGGAACGGTTCTCTATCTTATATTTCTTGACATAAGACGCTACAAGGGCGTATTCTTCTTCGTTAAGCGAAAAAAGAAGATGCTTTGTACGGTTGGCTCCTTTCTTTTTTGGTTTCATTACCGCAAAAGTAAGGACTTATCTCAATATGTGAAAGGATTTTGACACGAATATTCGCTTCAGGGCTATCCTTTTACTCATCTTCGTCAAAATTGATGCGTAATTGCACAGCATCGTACCATCCTGTTTCATCCTCATTATTTTTCAGTCCCAATCCTATCAGTCTGACCTTGGACGACAGAT
>JAISKQ010000187.1 GCA_031260865.1 Prevotella sp. | reverse complement strand
TGTTACTTTTGTCACCTTTTGTAATTAGTCGTTGGCTTTTCGCTGTTGATTGCTCACCGAAAAGAGGTCTTTGATAAAATGATGAAGAAGCTACAAGGGAATGAAGAATGAGGAATGGTGCAAAGCGATGTTACCTGCAAACTGTTACTTTTGTTACTTTTTTAAGTTTTGAGTTATGAGTAGTAAGTAATGAGTATAAAGAATAAGGAATTAAAAATGATGAATGAAGAATGGCGCGAAGCGGTGTTACCTGCAAACTGTTACTTTTGTTACTTTTTAGGTTTTGAGTTTACAAGTGTACAAGTTTACAAGAGTTCGAGCATGCTAGTAAACTTGAATTCTTGAACTATAGTAAACTGAGAAAACTGTTACTTTTGTCACTTTTTTTCAATCACGGAGAGCACAGCGTTTTATTTTTCCCTTTTGGAAAGATTAAGAGGGGGTACTGTTTTTTCGGATTGAGGACTTTTTTTCTGTAAAATTTATATCTTTACTTATCAAAGAAACATAGAACATGGATAGGCTGTTTATTTCAGAGCCAAGACTTAAATTAACAAAGGATTATGGATTTTAGAACAAAAATAGAAATTCCGGAATCGGATATACATATTTCCCATCAAAGCCATATCTTGATGATGGGTTCTTGCTTTATAGAGAATATAGGCAAGCTTCTTATCGAAAATAAGTTTAAGACAAACCTTAACCCTTTTGGCATTCTTTACAACCCGCAATCCATCAGCAGGGCATTGAGGATGCTTATTGAGCGAAAAGAGTTTACCGAGAAAGACATATTTGAATACAAGGGGCTGTATCACAGTTTTTGGCATCACGGCAGTTTTTCCGATACAGATATGAACAAGTGTTTGGCAAAGATTAACACCGAGCTAATCAGATCGGCGGATGATCTCCGCAAAGCTGATATTTTATTCATAACATTCGGCACTGCTTATGTTTTCTTCTCAAAGGAGCAAAATATGGTGGTTGGCAACTGTCATAAGTTGCCCGCTTCCGCTTTCGACAGGTTCCGCATGAGTGTGGATGATATTGTAAATGAATGGACGCTATTGATCGGGGCGCTTCGGGAAATGAATCCATTGCTCCGGATTATCTTCACAGTCAGTCCGATCCGGCATTTGAAGGATGGGGCGCATGAGAATCAACTGAGCAAGTCAACCCTGTTGCTGGCGATAGACGAGATTATCCAATCGGGTGAAGGGACGCGTTATTTTCCATCTTATGAGATTGTTATGGACGAATTAAGGGATTATCGTTTTTATAACGAGGATATGGTTCATCCCGATTCGGTGGCAATCAAATATATCTGGGAGCGGTTTTCGGAGGCTTATTTCGATACGGAGACCCACCCGATAATCGACGAATGGCGAAAGCTGCGTCAAGCGTTGAATCATCGTCCTATTAATAGCGACAGTGAAGACTATAAGCATTTTTTAAGGCAAACTTTGTTAAAGCTAAAAACATTCAATAAGAAATATCCATACATTTGTTGTACAGATGAAATTTTGGATTTGGAGAGCAGATCTTAAAGAACAGGTAAAAAATGAAATACTCGATAGATAAGATAGCCAAGATAATAGACGCTATACCGACAGAATTTAATAAAGATACAATCAGCATATTGCTTACGGATAGCCGTAAGGTGTTTTTCCCGGGCGAAACATTATTTTTCGCCTTGCCTACCAAGAATAATGACGGGCATAAATATGTATCGGATTTGTATGAATTAGGTGTCCGCAACTTTGTTGTTTCCAGTTTGCATCCCGAATGGAACGAATACGACGCTAATTTTTTAGTGGTAAGCAATACGCTTTGGGCTTTGCAGCGTATAGCCGCCCATCATCGTTCTCAGTTTAACATTCCCGTTATCGGGATAACGGGCAGCAACGGTAAGACGGTTGTAAAGGAATGGCTTTATCAGGTTCTTCATCATAACTTTAATATCACACATTCCCCGCGCAGCTATAACTCGCAGATAGGCGTTCCTTTGTCGGTATGGCAAATGACCAACCACACACAGCTTGGCATATTCGAGGCAGGTATATCCCAGCCGGAAGAGATGTCGAGACTGGAAAGTATTATACGTCCTACGATTGGCGTTTTAACCAATATCGGTCAGGCGCATCAGGAAGGCTTTAAGTCGATGAAGCAAAAATGCCTCGAAAAGCTTGAACTGTTTATTAATTGCGACGTCATCATCTGCGAAGAAGAGAATGAGTTGATAGATGAGTGTATGGAAATAGCTTGCCTGTCGCATAAACGTCTTACATGGTCGCGTAAAGGGTCGAACAAAAGCCCTCTTTATATAATGAAAGTGGAAAAACATGATGCTTCCACCACCATTCATTACGTTATATTGGGAATGGACTCAAAATTCACGATTCCATTTACCGACAACGCCGCTATTGAGGATGCCATTCAGGTGTTGGCGGTCTCTATTTATCTGCATGTGCCATTATCCGATATAAACGAGCGGATGGCGATGCTGGAGCCTGTTGCCATGCGTTTGGATGTCCGTCAGGGACGGAATAATACCACGCTGATAAACGATTCGTATAATTCCGATATTAATTCGTTAAGTATCGCGCTGGATTTTCTGGATCAAAGAGCCACGGACAGTGAGAAGACGAAAACGCTTATCATTTCGGATATTCCCCAGTCTGGATTGGCGCTCAAAGAGCTATATTATCTGGCTTCAAATTTGGTTTTGAATAAGAAAGTGGATCTTCTGATTGGCATCGGGAAAGAAATATCAGCGCATAAGGGGCTGTTTAAAGGTACTGAAAGCCACTTCTTTAACACGACGGATGACTTTGTCCATTCCAACATCTGGCATGGCTTCGCGAATATGTTTGTCTTGTTAAAAGGCGCGCGGAGCTTCTCGTTTGAGAACATAAATAAACTGCTGGAAGTAAAAACACATGAGACGGTTCTTGATGTTGATCTGGACGCGATTGTCCATAATTTCAACTTCTATAAGTCGAGATTGAAGCCTAAGACCAAAATGGTTTGTATGGTAAAGGCTGACGGCTATGGTACGGGCGCGTCGGAAGTAGCTAAGACGCTGCAATATCATAAGTGTGACTACTTGGCTGTGGCAGTGCCCGAAGAAGGGGTTTTCCTGCGAAAGCAGGGAATAAAAATACCTATCATCGTGTTAAATTCCGAGGTCGGCGGTTTTGAGGAATTAGCTACCTATTCGCTTGAACCGGAGGTCTATAATTTCAGGATACTGGATGCTTTTATCAAAGAGGCGAAGTTGCAAGGCATTACTAATTACCCGATACATATCAAGATAGATACCGGGATGCATCGCCTGGGTTTCACCGAAGAAGATATCCCGGCTTTGATGGATCGGATAAAAAGCCAGACAGGCGTGCAGATACAATCTGTCTTTTCGCATCTGGCCGCCAGTGAAAGCTGGAACTTTGATGATTTTACCGTGGAACAGATAAAGACGTTTAAGAAAATAGCGAAAGAGATTGAAATCAATTGCCGCTATCCGGTGATGAAGCATATCTTGAACTCAGCCGGTATAGAACGTTTTCCCGAAGAGCAAATGGATATGGTTCGTTTAGGCATCAGCCTGTATGGGGTTAGCGCCAGCGGCTTGGATGGACTTCGTAATGTATGTACGCTGAAAACGACTGTTTTACAGATAAAGCATATCAAAGCCGGCGAAACGGTCGGCTACGGACGTAAAGGACATTTCGACAAGGACGCCACTATCGCGACCATCCGTATCGGATACGCGGACGGCATAAGCCGCCGGTTCGGGAATGGCGTGGGAAGCGTACTGGTAAACGGCAATATGGTATCTGTTGTTGGAAACATCTGTATGGATTTAACGATGATAGATGTAACCGGCATTGACGTGAAAGAGGGTGATTCGGTCACTATCTTTGGTGAAAAGCTTCCGGTAACGGAATTGGCTCGGAAAATGGATACGATTCCTTACGAGATCCTTACGTCTATCTCCAACAGGGTGAAGCGCATCTATTATAAAGAGTAATA
>JAISKQ010000160.1 GCA_031260865.1 Prevotella sp. | reverse complement strand
ATAACTTCACCCAATTCTTTTACGCTATCAATTAACGCCTCTATCCCTTTAGCCCTATATCCGTCATCATTTGTGATGAGAATCAACGGCTTCTTATTCTCCATTTATGTCAATTTTTTTATATTATGCTTCTGAAAATATTTTACCGAAATATTCGGTTTTCAATTAAGATGCAAAGATACATCATTATTTCTTAATTCCTTTCCGGTAACTTTGTCCTGCAAACTTATATTTTATAACTTTGTTGTACTCTAACATTTATTAATTCAAATTATATATAACATGAAAAAAGTAAGTATGGTCATATCGTTTCTGCTGATTTTGTCTATCACAATCTGCGCTCAACAGCAGTACCGCAGACCGGTAAGACCTACAAAAAACGTAATCGTGATGATTTCGGACGGAACATCTATTGGCGTTGTTTCCGCTGCGCGCTGGTATCAGATTTATAACAAACTTGGGGGAAACAATCTGGCTATCGACCCTTATTTGTGTGGAACTGTGAAAACTTATTCGTCCAATGCTCCTATCGGAGATTCAGCTCCAACTACGTCTTGTTATATGACCGGAATGCTCCAACAAACAGGGAATGTGGCTATATATCCTGTCGCCGATCCCGAAAATGACCTTGTTCCCGTAGATCCGGCTAAAGCGTATCAACCATTGGCCACATTGCTGGAAGCCGCGAAATATCAACAAAACAAAGCCACCGGATTAGTTGTTACGGTTGAGTTTCCTCATGCCACACCGGCCGACTGTTCCGCCCACTACTACGCTCGTGGAAAATATGACTACATAGCTCCACAAATGGCATATCAAAATCTGGATGTGATGTTTGGCGGCGGCAACTCTATTCTGACAGACGATATTAAGCAACATTTCAAAGATACAGGTACAAAGCTTATTCAAGATGATTTGAAATCATTCCGTGACTTTAACGGTAAAGAAAATGTATGGGCTTTATTCTGCGACAGAGAACATCCTTACGATCTGGACAGGGATACAACCTTAATCCCGTCTTTAGCTGAAATGACGCAAAAAGCGCTTGACAAGCTGTCGCAAAACGAGAACGGGTTCTTCCTGATGGTGGAAGGCAGTAAAGTGGACTGGTCGGCTCATGGAAACGACGCGGTAGGCTGTATTACAGAATTCCTTGCTTTTGACAAAGCAATAGCTGCCGTTATGGATTTTGCCCAAAAGAATGGCGAAACAACAGTTATCATAACAGCGGATCATGGTAATAGTGGTTTTACAATAGGACGTAAAGACCTGAGTGGTTATGACAAAGCCAGCCTTGAAAAATTATTCGGGAATGTATCGAAATACAAAAAGACGGGTGAAGGACTGGAACAGATTCTGCTGAAATCAAAGCCGGAAGACTTTAAGAGTATTTTTAAGGAATATACCAATATTGACCTGACTGAAGACGAACTGAACCTTCTTTTAAGTTCTAATAACTATAAGGAAGCTGATTATATGAAGGTGAGCAACAGTGTGAACATGGGATCCAGCATTATTCAAATCATGAATAAGCGTACATATTTCGGCTTTACCACAGGCGGGCATACCGGTGAAGAAGTGTTCCTTGCCGCTTATCATCCAAACGGAGACCTGCCTATCGGGATGAATACCAATGTAGAAATCAATCAATATCTGACAGCCGCTTTAGGTATAAATACGCCTCTTGCCGAAATGACAGACGAAATATTCGCGAAGCATACGGATGTATTCAAAGGCTTGGAATACAGTATTGATAAATCAACAGACTTCCCTGTGCTGAAAGTGAAGAAGGGAAAGAAGACTTTGACAATACCGGCCTTTAAATCTGTGGCTTACTTGAATGGTCAGCCAATAGCATTGCGTTCGGTTACCGTGTACATAGATAAGAATGATACGTTTTATCTACCAAAGAGTTTAGCTAATAAGCTATAACATAAATGGCTATAATATAGGAGGTCGCGAGGTTCGCGACCTTTTTTTATATCACACTTTCAGTCAACCGGTTTCCCCGACCCTCTTTTCAGTCAGCAGTCAGTAAATAGTTTATCAGTATTCAAGTTTACTAGCTTGCAAGTTTACTAAAGTTCTAAAAAGGTGACAAAAGTAACAGTTTTCAGTAAATAGTTTATCTGTATTCAAATTTACTAGCTTGCAAGTTTACTAAAGTTCTAAAAAGTGACAAAAGTAACAGTTTTCAGACAACATTGCTTTGCACCATTCTTCACTTTTTATTCTCTAAGGGCTTTTGTTCAAAAGGTGACAAAAGTAACAGTTTTTGTTTTATTACTTTTTTTCTCCATCTTCCCTTTGGTTTATAACTCGTTACTATTTCAATATATCAAAGACCTCTTTTCAGTCAACAATCAACAGTTGAAAGCCAACAACGAACAGTTAATATTGAAAAAGGTGACAAAAGTAACAGTTTTCAGTCATCGTCGCTTTGCGCCATTCTTCTTGTAAACTTGTACACTTGCAAGCTAGTACACTTGTAACTGTTTTATATAAGATAATTTTTTTTGAATTTAATGCGGATTTAATAGTTAATTTTTAATATTTTTTTGGGATATTTTTTACAAGCTCTTTTGACTTACTCTATCTTTATTATTGTAAACTCAAAACTTATTACTTTCAACTTAAAACTTCTAACCCTCTCCTATAAAACAATTTAAAAAAAATTGATAACAAGAATAGCAATCTATTTTAATCTTTTTCGTTCTTTAATAGAAAAAAATATCATAGATTTGTAAACAATAAATAGTTCGTTTAATAATTCGTTTTCGAGCTAACAATGACAACCCTTTATTCGCGTTAGCTACTGATCTTTAATCTGAATAATGTCGCATTAAATACTTATTGTTCTTATAACACAAAATAAAAGCCATGAAACCTTTTTTATTCACACTGCTAACTGTTTTTATCCTGTCATTATCCGCGCAGGCTCAATCTACAAAAACCAAATATGACAAATCCGGGCGAAAGGTGGAGATAACCAAAACGGATGAACGCGGAAATAGCACAACTTACGATGCTTCGGGTCGAAAAACAGGAAGCACGAAAAAGAGCAGTAATGGAAATCTGACAAAGTACGATGCTTCGGGACGAAAAACAGGTTCGGTAAAAGTTGATGAAAAATCAGGAAATAAGACTTTTTACGACAAATCCGGACGAAAAACAGGAACCGTAAAAAAAGACAAGAATGGAAATGCTACATTCTATGATGAATCCGGTCGCAAAACGGGAAGCAGCAAGAAGAGCGGTTCTACCATCAATTATTACGACAAATCAGGCAGAAAGACAGGACATGTCGCGAAACGATAATTTTACTTATGCTCTGTTATCCGGATATCATTTGTAATATTCTGAATAACAGAGCATTTTGTTTTCCTTTTATTCCCCTTTGATAAAGTCGGTTATTACTTTCCCTATCTTTTTATTGAGAGGAATCGTTAGATTATTATAGGTGGGCATCTGCGCCTGCATATCCATGCTATCGCAGTCCTTCAGAACATGATTCATATTTTCTATCATTTCCTTTTTTGCCTTGGTATTCGCGTCAGCCAGCAAATCCGCTTGTGTTGCCGATACTTGAATATCTGTTGTTCCTTGAATAATCAGCGCGGGAATCGTAAGTTTAGCTATTTCAACCTGAGGATTATATCTGAAGACGGAAATCAGATAAGACTGTACACTGGGACGGAATAACGCGTTCAGGGTAGGTGGGACGTCCGGGATTGTTTCGCCTTGTTTTAGTTTATCGATATACGAAAACACAAGGTCTTTAACCACTTGGGGTTGCGTGCTCAATTGTTTTTCCAACTGTTCCTTGAGTATTTCATCAAGAGGAACGCCCATTCCCGCCACAGATATATATTTTGCCGCTTTCGGATTGTTTTCGCAAGCAATCATACCTATCAACGAACCTTCGCTATGACCGATAATAACGACTTCGGAGAACCGCTTGTCTTTCGCGAGCAAATCTATCCATTGGCGGACATCGTCTATATATTGCTCGAAACGTATATCCGATTCATCTTTCATGGCGGCTTTGCTCTCGCCAATACCTCGTTTGTCAAAACATAGAGTCGCTATATTATTATAAAACAATTCGTCGGAGAGCATTTTATATGCGTTATTCTGTGTCATTTGCCCGTTTCCATTCCTATCGGTAGGTCCCGACCCCGCTATGATGATGGCTACGGGTATTGGCGAATTATTACCGCTTGGCGCTTTCAATGTGCCGAAGATGCTTCCTGTTTCCGTATTTAGCGTAACGGGTTCTTCGCTAACTAATAATTGAGCGGAAAGATTTAATGATAAGAATAAAGCTAAGATTGAAGGTAATATTCTGTTTTTCATTGTGCTATGTTTTTTTTAATGTAATAGAGGCGCTACAAAATAAATAAGAATCTTAGATAAGATTTCACTGATAAAAAGAGCTATCGCGAAAGAAACAACGCCAACGATACCTTTTATATTCCCCGAAACGGAATAGGCGTTGTATTTCAGCACAATAGACCATGCTATAAATAAAAAGGAAATAAAGCCCATAATAACCAAAGGGACTATGTTCGCCATTAATACCCTATTAATTTCAGCCAAACTAACCTGATCCATATTCCCCAAACAAATATGGAATGATGGAACAAAACCTGCTAAAGCGGCGAAGATTAACGGAAATTGCGATAGAGCCGCCGTACCTGCAA
>JAISKQ010000076.1 GCA_031260865.1 Prevotella sp. | reverse complement strand
ACTATGGAAGAAGAAGGAGGATTGACTTCCCTGAAGGCTGACCCCCGAAGAAAAGACGCCGATATTAAAGCCCGCGCGAAAAGGTCCTTTAAAGAAAGGTTTGTCTTTCTGTCCGAAATCGCAAGGCACGGAGAATTGTCCTCCCGAAAAGATCTGACCGGATAAGCCCGAATTTTTCAGTCCTGTCCCGTCATTTGCTTTTAGATCTGAATAACGCCCTGATAAATTGGCATATATAAACAATTTTTGAGAAGGGCTCCATCTCGCGTAACCTGAAAGTCCCAAAGATTTTCTTCTGCTTACGTTCTCGTAAGTGGTAGTGGTGACCTTTCCGGCTATCGTGCTAATTTGTTCGACGCCATTATTGTCGAAATCGTAAGCCATATTCAAGTTTAAATTGAGCATCCGGCTAAAGCTTCCGTAATTTACGCTGACGGAATGTGTTTTGACGGCATCAAGTCCCGGGTTCCCGACTTGTATATTATTCGGGTCTGTTGAGTTTACATAAGGATTCAACTGCCTTATACCCGGACGGGATATACGCATATTGTACCCGAAACGGATATTCTGCGTCGGTCGGAGCTGGTACGTAAGCGTCGCCGACGGAACAAGGTTCGAATAGTTCACATTGAAATTTTGCGCCTCCTGAATCGGGAACTTCGCGCGCAGCCATGTCGACTCGTAGCGCAGCCCTGCTTTCATGCCCCATTTGCCGGTCTTCGCGGTGTATCCGGTATAAGCGGCGAAAATATCTTGTTCATGCTTAAACTCATCATTGATATCCGGAACATTTACCCAATTATCGGGAGCCATAAGCATATCAAGTCCACTGTTGCTTTCGTTGATACGGATAATGTATTTTGCCCCTGCTTCTATACTCTGGCTTAATGTAGCCTTTTGACCCGGTTTCGCATTATTGAACGGAGTTACAAAATCAATCTGGAAAGTATGCTCTTTCATATCGGCGTCCGAAAATTGCTTGTTTGAAATAGCCGTCGGAGGAGGTGTTCCCGTCATATTTTCAATACCACTTTGCGATTCAGAATCATTAGGACTTAGGCTTAGACGGTAAGACGCTGTCAACAGTTGATCTTTTTTCTTAAAAGTTCGTTGATAATCAGCGGTAAAATCCGTACCACCGTATGTACCTTTTGAGTATCCTGTTTGATCATAGCTATAAAGTGAATTCTTGTTTTGATCCAACATCTCGACAAATGTTCCTAAACTCTTGCTTTTATAATTTCCGCCATAGCGGTTAAACCCCACATTAATAAGGTTTAAGGTATCTAATTCATAGCTCAACTCTCCCGAACCATACTGTCCGTTTCCTTGAGGTTTGGACGCGCCCTTACTGTTCAAGGTATTTATAATATTCTTATCTTTACCATTATCAAAAGTCTCGCGTAGCGATTCACTTTTTGATTCAGGTTGCTTCCTGTCATTATAACTGTATTGCCCGGTAAAGCCGATTTTTCCATATTTTAATGAAGCGTACGCTCCGCCTCCCCAGCCGCCGTTACTATCCGCGTTCGCGTTCAATGAGGCTGTATAGCCGTCCATCGACGATTTTTTCAGCGTGACGATATTGATGATTCCCGAAACGCCTTCCGCGTCATACCGCGCGCCCGGATCGGTAATGACCTGAATGTCTTTTACCGTATTGGCCGGCATACCGCGCAATACGTCTTTGGGATTGCTGGCAATCATATTCGACGGCTTTCCGTTCTGGTATATCTTAAAGTTGGAAGAACCTTTCAACTGGATATTCTCTTCCCCATCGACAGTCACCATAGGGACTTTCTTCAACATTTCCAGCACGTTGTTCGTCTTTGAATCCGGATCATCTTCCACACTGTACACTATTTTGTCCAAATCGACTGTTACCAACGGCCTTTGCGCCGAAACCACCACCTCGGTCAAAGCGTGAGCATTGTCACTTATCCGGATAATACCCATATCCACGGTTTTGGCGTCACCTATGGTTATCGGGAGGGTCAACGTATTCTTGCCGATATATTCCACCGCGAGCAGGAATTCTCCTTTCTTATTCGCCACGAGCTGAAACTTCCCGTCATCATCGGAAGCCACCGCTTTCAATAACGTTTTAGGATTTACTTTATCCAATAATTTTATGGTTGCGAAAGGTATTGTTTCTTTTGTCAGTGAATCAATTACCTGCCCTTTGATCTGGACATTAACCAAAGGATTTGTTTGTGAGAATGTCAATGAAGATATTAACACAGATAAGATAATAAGGAACCCGCGAATATTCATATAGTAATAGTAATTAGTAATATTTTTTTAAACCGGTTTTCAGCATGCTAAGATATAAATAGAATTAGTCTCTTTATACTTCAACACGATTATTTGTCGTCATTATTACAGATTTGTCACTAAAGGAGAATATATTTTGTCATTTTTAACATCCCGACGGATTATTTAAGCCGATCATGTATTAAACTATCTTCGTTGACATATATATAGAAACAAGCAATGAAAATCAAAACATTAGCAAAAGAAAACGCCGGACAAAATATCCGACGCCTTCCTTAAGCAACTGTTTATTAATCAATACAGAGTTTATTTGCAAACGGGAATATCCTCAACAGGAATCATCGTCCCGTATATTTCAAGATAATTTACACTTGCCGTATCTATCACCAATATCGCCCTACCCGCGCGACCTCTCGTTATATTTACATCAATATGCAAAATATCATCATCATGACGCTCAACGCTATATCCGGTTATAGCATACAAAGGGTCTTTCCACGCGATGGATAATGAGTCGCCGCTTACACGGCAGATACTTAAATCTTCCGCCGTCTTTCTCATGAAACACCCACTTTCTATCGCGGCATACCATACTCCAAACACAAGAACCACGATAAACAGCGTCAAAAGTATAGGAAACAATCCTTTACCCATAGCCGCTTAATCTTGAGGGTTACGCTTCGCGTCCTTTTTCTCCACAATGTAAGCTATAACCAGCCCTAATCCGCCAAATACCGCGGCAAAAGAAGGATACAACACGTCTATCGTATGACGGAATTCATAAAACAAATGACCGTCGGTAACAGGCGGAACAGCCAATAAATCGATAATAGCGGCTATAATGACCCCTAAACCAATACCTACCAACAGTAATCCTATCCGGATAGCCCACGACCCGTACCCGTTATTTATATCTTTATACAACGGCAAACTAAACTGGTTTTTCAACACTTCCGGATCAATCCCCGACGAAAATTTTTCAATAATCGACAACCGTTCTTTACGACGGGCATAAAGTTCAAACAAACGATAGATTGTAAAGGATATTATACCAACAATCGCTACAGCCATAATTTCATTCATAATTTTTTATTTTAAAAGAGTTAAACATTTCATTTTGTTCGTTTGCTCATTTTGACGCACATATATTTAAAAGGTTACAAATCTTTTAAATAAATTTTTCTGAAATTTTTTATACTACATTTGTAACCGATCTTACTCTTGTGCGTCATACCAATATGGCTGATTTTGATGATATATACTATATACGCCTGATAAAAGACGGACATATCGACGCCTTCGCGCATATAGTACGCCGTTACGAGAGAATGGTATTTACCATTGTCGGCAAAATCGTTTATCGGCGCGCGGAAGTGGAAGACATCGTTCAGGATATATTTATAAAAGTATTTCAGTCATTGGATAAGTTTCGCGAAGAATCGGAATTTACCACATGGCTTTACCGTATAGCTTATAATACCGCCATATCGGAATTGCGTAAACGCAAGCATGAGTTTACTCCCATAGCCGATAATTTCGCGAACATACCCAACGATGATATAACGGGCGCGATAGACGAAGCCGGCACAGAGGATAAATTACGGTACATGGATATGGTATTGAAAATGATGCCTCCGGATGACGCTCTACTGATTACAATGTATTATCTGAACAATCATAGTATAAAAGATATTAGCCTGATAACCGGCAACAGTGAAACAAATGTGAAAGTGAAGTTGCATAGAATCAGAAAATTTATGAACTTTGAAATAAATAAACTCATAAACCAATGAACATGGAAGAAAAAGACGAACTCAGGAGTTTATTTCATAAAATGAAATTAGACGAACCATCGGCTGACTTTGAAAGCAGGCTGATGCGGCAAGTATATGCAATAGCTGAAAGGAAAAGCCGTAAACAAAGCATAATAACCGTTCTGTCCATTATATGCGGCATCGCCGGAATGCTTGGTATTCCTGCCTTGATATTTTGGTATCTGGACTTGAAACCGAACTTGAAACCTATAAGCACAGACTTTAATATTACAATACCGACCA
>JAISKQ010000048.1 GCA_031260865.1 Prevotella sp. | reverse complement strand
GAGAATTGATAGTTATCCTTCTCGCCGTTCAGCGATTCTTTTGTCCCGCCGTTATCTTTTTGGCTTTCCTTGTATCGTTTCCCGTCTTCAAACAGGATTCCGCTTTCATCTTCTTTCCAGTAGTCTCTGTTGTAAGCGTTCAGATGCCCCTGATAGAAGCCGAACTTAGGCAATAGCACAGGATTACCCGTAAGTTGATAAAAGTCGTTCAGGAGAGGCACAGCGCCGTCGTTTATCATAAAGAACGCGTCCAGATAGTCGGTTTCATGATAGAGCTTCACAGTACCTTCTTCTTTTGCGCCGAAGTCGTATTTTCCTTTTTTGAATGTATGCCATAGTACAGCATAGCCGCTTGTCGACCAGTAGAACGGATTGGGAGAAGCCACGCCGCCATCTGTCCAGCTATTCTGGTTTTCGATGCTGATTATTTTTCCTTTATGCGAAAAACGTCCGTTCTGAACTCCGCCTCCATAAAAATATTCCTGTGGATTTTCTTTTAGCGCGACGGTGACCTTCCCTTTTTCAAAAAGGACAGGCGCCGCTTCTTCGAGAACGGCGGCGTTCGTCTTCAAATTGATGACTTTCAACAACGAAGTGTTCTTATCCAATTGAATTTTTATTTTTCCGGTAGATATGGATACCGAATTGCTTTCGTCGCTTACGTTCAGAGCAGCAAGGCTTTTTCTTGGGTTATCCACCAGGATTTTAGCATCGGGTTTGGCTTCCGGATCCCGGAGTATTCCTCCCGAATTATCCTGAAAGAGCCTGAAAATGTTTTCCCCGTAAAAATCGATTGTCATTCTTTGGTTATCGGAAAACAGTACTTCAACCGTGGTCGGGTTGATTTTTTTAGCACCAACGATTTTCGGCTGTTGTTGCATCACCGATATTCTATTCCGCGCGGCTTGAACATGCACGGACGAATATAAAAACATAGCAGGCAAGACGACAGCAAGTAAGACAGCCGTTCTGTGCCTGAAACTACTAATTAGATTTTTCATATGATAATAATTTTGATTTTAGTTGCCAAATGGTTAATGCCAACCAGTAAGTTTCTAATATGAAATATCTATATATGCCTTTGCAGGGCACGCGGATAAGCAATATAAGCGCGCCCTGCAAGGGTAATATAATATATTTCAACTACTGATTTACACAGTTGTTTTAAGTCAAAGCCTGCTGGTACGCGCCTTTTTCGCCTTTATTGACCTGTTTGAGTTTTATTTCTATCACAAAAGGTTCATTCAACCGCTGGATTTCGGCAGGGATGGTTATATTATAATAAATAGAACCTGTTTTATCCTGCCCACCGTCTTTTACGACGGCAGCTTTTTTCGTAGATACAAATTTAGCTTTTTCTATTACATAAATCATATCTTTTTCTTTACTTTTCGGCACTTTTACTTTCAGGATATTATTCATCGGCTTGTTAAATACCGTAAGATAGGTTATATCGTCTTTTTGGGTCGAATAACCCCAGTCCTGCTTCTCAAGGACAGAATGATACGTACCATATACGGCGGCGCCGTTCACGGCCATCCAGTCGCCTATCCCTTTAGCTATTCTTGTTTCCTCCGAGCGTATGGCGCCGTTTCCGTCGGGGCCGAAATTAATCACAAAGTTGCCATCCAGCGAGTTTGCTTTCACCGCCATTTCAATCAGGTCGTAAGGGGTTTTGATGTATGTCAGCGACCAGTCGCGATGGTATCCCCACTGATTTTCGGGAATCGTCATCACGCAATCCCAGTCATTTCCGCCCAGTTCGGCAAGGGTATTGGGAAGGTTCCGTTCAAAGCGTTGGTCATAATCATCTATCAGGTCTCCGTTTGTATCCACATGGCGTTTACCGTTCTCATCCGCTCTGAAGCGGCTGCCGATGATAAGTCCGGGATGTGCTTTCCTCAGTTCATCGCCAAGACTGTCAACCCAAGCGGCTTCTTTTATCCACGCGCTATCCCACGAGCCATCGAACCATAACCCTTTAGCCGCGGGGTAATTTGCCAGGAGTTCCAACAATTGGTTGCGGGTAAAGTCTTTAAACGTTTCGTACAAGGCTTTTTCGCTTTCGGTTTCAGGAACTTTGGAGCTATATCCTTTGTGATTCCAGTCGATGATGGAGAAATATAAATAAACGTCTATCCCCTCGGCATCGTAAGCATCCACGATCTCCTTTACAATATCTTTCTTGTAGGGCGTATTCGCTATGGTGTAATCCGTATATTTGCTCGGCCACATGCAGAAACCGTCGTGGTGTTTCGTTGTGAATATCACATATTTGGCGCCCATCTGTTTGGCTTGTTTTGCCCATTGTTTCGCGTCGAAAGCGGTCGGGTTGAATTGCTTGTAGAGATTGTCATACTCATCTTTTGTGATAAGTCCCGAAGTACGGAACCATTCGGCGGCATAAGTAGAGGTTTTCCCGTTCCATTGTCCGCCGGGTATGGCATACACACCCCAATGTATAAATTGTCCCAATCCATATTCACGCCAGCGTTGCATTTCCGCGTCTGTACGTTTGCCTATACGGTGAGCGCCGTGTGTTAGAGGGACGCGCTCTTTCGCATAACTCTGAAAAGACATTATGCCACACATTAAAATGATTAATAAAATAATCTTCTTCATGCTTCTTTATCTAATTTTTATTTATAAATGCTTTATAAACCGATGTGCTCTCCCATCCTTTCAACAGGTTGAGAATTGTCGGCGCTTTTTTTATTATCAGCAGAATAACGCCATACAATCTTGTCTTCGTAAGCTTTTCCTTTCGCGGAGGCTTTCACTTCCACCGTATTTTCTCCTTCTTTCAGCCTTACGCTATTGAAAATATAGTGGACATCCGTCGTCCCTTTACTGAAGTCTGTAATCTCGTTTCCGTTCACAAACAGGCGGGGAACGCCAACATTGGAATAAACAGTTACCGAAGTATATTCGTTTTCCCTGTCTATCACTCTCCGTTGGGTAAGGTACAAAACGGGTTCCTTGCTCCAGTTGGCTTTATACCAGTAGAAAGGATCTTTCTTCGTCTTACGGTCGAAGGTTACAAGTCCCTTCATATTGCGCGAGTGCACACCTCCCTGCGAAGACATAGGAGTCGCGAAATCAAACGTATTCCAAATATATGACGCCAACAGATACCGGTTTCGAGAAATCGCGCCCCACTGTATTTCATGGAATTTGGTAGCAAACGCTTCGTAGTACTTTTTGTTAAAGCCGCAGCAGTCCCCGACTTCTCCCACTTCTTCCTTTTGTTGGTTGATATTTGCTTCCCCTCCATATTCGGAGAAGATAACTTTATGATCGGGAAAATCCTTTTCAATTTTCTTCAGCCAGCCTTCTATATCGCTTATTTTTCCGCCGTACCATCCGAAATAATGGTTGACGCCCTGAACATCGGCGTTATTATTGGCGAGGGCGTCTATTTGGTTGTAGCCGCTAACCGACGCCGTATATCTGTCCGGGTCTTCCGCCTTTGCCAAATCATTCAGCGTGGTCGTTAATGGTATTGTTTGTTCAAAGGGAGAATACACTTCGTTATGCAGCCCCCAGATGTAAATCGACGGATGGTTGTAATTTTGGCGGATAAGCTCGGTTAGCTGCTGTTTCGCATTTTCGGTTTCCTGCGTGCTCACACTATTCACAAACGGGATTTCAGCCCAAACGATAAATCCGATACTATCACATTTGGCATAAATACGTTCGGCTTGCTGGTAGTGGGCAAATCGGATGGTTGTGGCTCCTATTTCTTTAATAATAGCCAAATCGGCATCATGCTCCGCGTTTGTAAGGGCGCTTCCTTTTTGCCACCAGTCCTGATGACGGCAAACTCCATACATCGGCACTTTTTTACCGTTCAGGTACATCCCGTCTCCGGCTTTCAATTCAAAATTCCTTAATCCCAAAGGCTGTACTACTTCATCCACGATGTTTCCGTCCGAAATCACCTGCGTCACCACCTTGTACAGATAAGGGTCTTCAAGCCCTTGCCACAAGTGGGGGTTGGATATTACAAAGGAATGATTGAAAAACAACCGCCCTTGCGGCAACAATTCCACCGGCGTTTCTTTTTTCGCTTTCACCTTCTTCCCATCCATTTCGAAAATCGTGGTAACCAGCTTCACTGCTTGTTTCAGTCCCGTTTTATTATCTATTTTTATTTTCACAGCCACATCAGCCGATTTCGCGGTTACATTGCCTTGCGATATATAAATACCCGGAGAAGCATAGTCGTCGACGGCTATATTTATTTTTTCGGTGACAATCAGCGATACGTCGCGGTAAATACCGCCATATTGAGCAAAAAGGACATTGTTGACCGGAATAACATCAGGACGGCAGCTATTGTCCGCCACTACCACAATTTCGTTTTCCTTCCCGTAATTGAGCAGCCTTCCTATTTCGACGGTAAACGCCGAATAAGCGCCTTTATGCCTTCCGGCAAACTGGTTGTTCACATATATATCAGCAACCGAACCAACCCCTTCGAAACGAAGGAAAACACGTTTGTCTTTCAGCGATATATCGGGCGTATAAGTTTTCTTATACATGGCTTGTCCTGTATAGAAACGCTCTTGCGGATTCCTGAAAGCCGAAATATTCGCCATCGGCATTTGCATGTCTTCAGCATTCCACGTATGAGGAATTTTCACTTTTTCCCATTTGCCGCCTATATGATTTGTCAATAAAAGGGAATTACTGTTTGTAAACGGACCTTTTTTAAAAGACCATCCGTCATTGAATCGGTTTATTTCTCCCGCTTGTACAAATAGAGCGACAATCAAGCTGAAAAATAAAAAGCTAAATTTTTGTTTAGTCATGGTTTATATGTCAATTTTAAAGTTCAATTACATTAGTCGTTTTTCGCGACTCGGCATAACAAGAATGTATTCTGCTTCTGCTCTCACTGCTCAAAACGTTCGGCTAATTTATATACTTCCGTTCCGGCCAACAGGAAAGCTCCCACGCCATATACAGCTGTCATTTCTTGGGTCACTTCCTTCGGATCGGCGCCAATAGGCTGCACAAAGCCTAATTTACCATCGTTATCCACCACCGAAACCAAGGCGTTCCACCCCTTTTGCACGGCGGGCAAATAATCTTTCCCTTTCAGTATATTGTTATTTATTCCAAACGCCAAGGCATACGTTATCAAAGCCGTAGCACTCGTTTCGGGAGACGGATAACTCTTCGCGTCCAGTAAGCTGGCATGCCAAAATCCGTTTTTGTCTTGCTGTTTAATCAGCCGTTTTCCTAATTTCTTCAACAGGGATTCATAATATGACCTGTACGCGGAGTCCTGAGGCAAATATTTCAATATGTTCACAATCCCTGCCATTACCCAGCCGTTTCCACGACCCCAAAAGACTTTCTTTCCATTGGCTTCTTCTTTGGTAAAATAGCTATCATCGCGAAAGAAAAGGTCTTCCTTTTTATCATATAAATAGTTGTAAGTAGCCTTGAAATGTTCATCCATAAATGCTAAACAGCTGTCGTCGCCGCTCAACCGAGCTAAGCGCGCATATACCGGAGGCGCCATAAACAGGGCGTCGCACCAAGTCCACGATTGTTTATTTTTGTTGCTCATATCGGCGTCGGGAGGATTGCTCATTATCCATTGGATACGTTCCCGCGTGGAAGCCATCATCAGGCTATCGTTGTAGATGCTATACATCTCTAGATAGAACTGCCCTACGCACAATTCATCGGCATGATAGAGTTTATATTTGGGATACCTCTTGAAATTAGAAGGAATTTGCCAGGCGTTTTCCTCCCCGATGTTTTTCAGCCAATTGTAAATGACTGTATCTCCTGAAAGCTTAGCCCATTCAGCCATACCGACATACAAAACGGCATTAGTCCACGCGTCGATACCGTAATCGTGCAGGTTGCCATTTTTTTGATAAGTAAAATGATCTATTTGCCAGTCGGCGACTTTCGACAGATAGTTGTTTATTTCGCACTGAGACGAAACTTTCCCCGGTTTCTCATACGCAAAGGCAGGATAAGAAAAATAGGGAAAAAAAAATATAAAAACTTTGATATATATATTCATGATGTAAAAGTATGTTTTCCTGAAACAAAGATATATTTTATACCTTGATTTACTTTTACTCTATTTCTTTTTTATTTTATCTTATCTGCCAACAACCGTGTAATTCTGTTATTTTCACTTCGTTTTCTTCTTGTGTTTCGCGGCGAAAGAAGTGGGCGTTTCCCCGAATTCTTTTTTAAAGGCATTTGTAAAATAAGGTTGGCTTTCGATACCGATTTGGGACATTACCTCGCGCATGGTCATGTCTTCTTCGATTATCAGCCGGGCGGCCTTACGCAACCTGTAACTTAGAATAAATTCCACAATAGACTTATCTGTCAGGGTCTTTATCTTTGTATATAATTTGCTGCGGCTCATCGACAACTTCGACGCGATATAATTCACATCCATTTCCGACTGATCCAGGTTGGCTTCGAGTATTTCTATAAATTTCTTTAAGAACTTATTATCATGTTCGTTCGAAGATAATTCGGCGCTATCTACAAAATAGTTCTTCGCGTAATATTCTTTCAGTTGTTGTTGATGCTTGAATATATTTTGTATCGAAAGCCTCAGAAAGCTAATATCTATCGGTTTCTCGAAATAAATATCCGCACCTGAATCCACTCCTTCGATTTTGCTTTCAATGCTTGTTTTAGCAGTAAGTAGGATGAATGGAATATGCGATGTGTTTATATCGTTTTTTACTTCATAACACAGCGTCACCCCATCTTTCAGAGGCATCATAATATCGCTGATGACCAAGTCGATAGCCATGGAATTGAGTATCTGAGACGCAAACATCCCATCAGGAGCTTCAACCACCTCGTAATCATCCGATAAAGCATCTGTTATCAAAGCCCGTAAGTCCTCGTTGTCTTCGGCAAATAATATTCGTTTTTTATCCCTAAGCAGAATATCATCTTCCAGCCGCAACTCCGCAACCTCTTCTTTTACGGCTTCGGCGTCAATAAACTTTTCTACGGGGACGTCTTTTATCTCCATAAAATCTTTTTCGCCATAGATCTCTTTATCAAGGGATAGATATATTACCATATCCGTCCCTTTGTCCGGCTCGCTATAGATAGAAATCGCGCCTTTATGCAATAAGACAAGGCTTTTCACAAGCGCCAATCCCAACCCTGTTCCTAAGTGGGTATCGGTATTGACCGCGTTAACCGTATAAAACCGTTCAAACACAGTGGCAATAGAGGACTTTTCGATACCGACGCCGGTATCCCTTACAACAATCGCGAAAGCATTATCCGGAAATCCTTCCCCTTGGACAGTATAGTTATTCGCGTATCGGGGCGAGAAATTATCGGCATGGGCACAGGTTTCGATTGAAATAGACCCTTGCTTTGTATATTTAAACGCATTGTGCAATAAATTTATAATACACCTTTCGACAATGTGCTTATCCAAATATATTTCGGCAGGCAAAGCCGAATCGCACTGTATCCTTAAATCAATATCGCGCTGTTTGGCGTAGTCGATGAAATCGGAAGCTAAATCTTCAATATAGGCATTCGCGTTTACAGGTTCTATGGCTAATTTCATTTTACCATTCTCTATCGTCCTGAAATCCATTAATTCATTAACAAGGTTCAGGAGGCGACGGGAATTATTATTCAATATACGATAATAATATTCTTTCAATCCTTCTTGCCTTAACCTGTCTATCGCCGCGATAATGAGAGATAGCGGCGTCCTGAAGTCGTGGGATATACCGGTGAAGAAACGCAGTTGCGCGTTGTGTATCTGTTCTTTCTTTTCTTTTTCCACACTTTCCAGATATAACTGCATTTTAAGCTTTTTCTTCTCGTTGTAGTAGCGTAATATCAAACAGGTAATCGTCAGCGCGGCAATGGAATAGAAAAGATAGGCATACCAACTAAACCAAGGCGCGGGTTTGCGCTTTATCTTAACAATGGTGGGAACATCGCTCCAAACCCCATCGTTATTAGAAGCCAACACCTCGAAATAATATGTTCCGGCAGGTATCTTAGAATATAAGGCGGTACGGTTAGACGCGTCAACCTCTATCCAACGGTCATCGTAGCCTCTCAGCCGGTATTTGAAGTGATTCTTTTCGGGATTAAGGTAATTGTCGGATGAAAATCGGAAACCAAAATTAATTTGATCATAATCCAAGACCATTTCATTGGAGAGGGAATCTCCCATAATGAATTTTGTCGATTTGTTATCGATCATAAAATCAGAAATAATAACCTTCGGCTTATACTGATTCCATGTTATATCTTTGGAATTTACGACTGTGAATCCGTTCGTTCCGCCAAAGTATAATTCTCCGCCACTACCTTTCATGGACGCCAAAGGATAATATACCTGTCCTTGCGTTCCGTCCTTTTTGTTGTATTTTGAAAACGTATTGCCCGCGATATTATATTTTACAAGACCATTGTTGGTTCCCATCCATAAGTTGCCTTCGTCGTCATGGCAAATGCTGTAAATATCAACATTGTTTTTAAGTAATTCTTTAAATAAAACAAACTCGGATGTTTTCGGATTATACTTAACCAATCCATTCCCAATAGTGCCAATCCACAGATTACCCGAATCGTCAAGGCAGAATGCCTGGAAATTCAGGAAGTCAGGGGTTTTCCTTTCGATTTTTTTCACCGAATGGTCTTTGACGTCCATCAGGTAAAGGTTTTTGCTGCTTAATATCCATAGCTGATTTTCGCGCCCCCTCACTATATCGAATATGTATTGTCCGTCTTCTCCAATATTAAAATGGCTGAATCGCTTACTATCAAATGAGTAATATGAGATTACCAGTTTTTGCCTTTGATAAGCTATCCATATTCCGGCGTCCGCTTCTTGGACAACCTTGCGTATATTATTATCCAATAAGGAGTTTTTATCTTTGTCGTGTTTGAAATTTTGAATTCTATTGCTTTTTAAATCATAAAAATCCAAGCCACCATTGAACATGGAAATCCATAGGTTTTGATTCTTATCCACGACCAAAGATTTTATATTATTGTAAGCTATGCTATTATCACCTGAACCGGTTGTGTAATATGTAAACTTCCCTGTTTGTTTGTCCACGCGGTTGAGGCCTCCTCCTTCCGTTCCTATCCACAGATTGTCCTTGTCTTCGGCAAAGGCGCTTACAGGAGCGGAGCTTAGATACCCTTCTTTTGGTAAATATGTTTCGAATGGAATCTTCTCATCTAAATTGACATAGCATAATCCGCCGGAGAAAGTTCCGATCCAGATATTTTTTTGCCAATCCTCATTAATCGTCCAAATAGAGTTGTTGGGTAAACTAAACGGATTCGATTTTGACGACATATAATGAGTCGTTTTTTTTGTATCCGGATGGTAAATGTATAATCCCGTGATTGTTCCCAGCCATATATCGCCGTTCTTATCTATATAAAAGTTTCTGACAGCCGCTTTTTCTTTAAAGGCTTCGATATGCTCTTCTATCGTGAATGTAGTCAGGTCTATCCTGTACAAGTCTTTTCCTTGCGAAAGCACCCACATTTTCCCTTTATAAATCAACGCTCCCGAGATGTAGGCATTTCGGTCGGGCATCGTGAAGCATAGGTTAAATTCTTTCTTTGAATAATTGAAGCGGTATAATTTACCATAATTACTAAAGACATATAAATCATTATTGTACGCGCAAAACACCGAAGAAATATAGTTGATTGATTTTCCGTCGTACAGCGGCTTGTATAATCCATGATTGGAAATATCCAATATATTCCAACTATTGTCTATCCTGCCCCAGACAATATTTCTATTATCTATGCTTATAGCGCTCGGCTTTTCTTCCAGAACCTTATAAAATGTATCCGTAGCCTTGTTGTAGCTATACAAACCATTGTTGGTGTTTACAAAGAAGCGATCCGATAAATCGGCCGCCATATTTATGAAAACCCATTCCACGGATTTGTCTAAATCGGTAAAGTATGTGTAATACTGTTTATACTGGTATCCATCGAACCTGTATAGGTCGTTATCCATTAATATCCAGATAAAGCCTTCTTTATCTTGTTGAATTTGCTTAACCCCATCGTAATAGAATCCTCCTGCCGGCGACAAAGTTCTAAACTTATATTCATCTTTAGCATAAACAGATTGACTGACGCAATATGTTGCCAGCACAAAGAAGATATAGCAAAAATATTTTACCTTGGAAGAATACATTTTTTATTGGTTTTATCGTTTAATTATAGAATAAAAAGGAGATAATTAAACAATTATCTCCTTTTTTAGTTTCAATGAACTTTCGTTAAAAATATTTAATTATTTATTTCCAAGGTTAAATTCGCTAATCTGAACCGTACTTCCTGATTTAGATCCGCCCGAATTATCGCTCCATTTCTCTATCGTTACTTTAACATATCGGTATTCCGATGAAGGTATCGGTAACTCTTGTGGAGGAGTGATGCTGCCGTAAGGTATATCTATTCCTGTTTTTATCGCGGTGAAAGATGTCCCATCGTTACTACCATAAACACCAATGCCCCAAACGCGCAGGTAATTGTTTGAATTTCCCGCTCTGTGCGCCCATTGTATATAGTTGAACTTTTGAGCGACGCCCATGTCGATAATAAAGTATAATTGGTGATCGGCAGGCGTTACATAAGTAGAACCGCCGGCGGCATAACTTTTTCCGGGTTTTACCAACGATAAGAATGTGCCGGTATCGCCATCCAATATATGTTCGGCTTTTCCTGTCGCTCCATCCGTAACGTAATTCTGTCCGTTCGCGTAAACGATTGAAGTGTTTATTGTCCAGAAAGAACGGTCTATCCACGCGCTATTATTAACAGTCAGCGTAAGTTCTTTGAATA
>JAISKQ010000325.1 GCA_031260865.1 Prevotella sp. | reverse complement strand
GAAATTCGTTATAAACAAAACGATTTCCGGGCGGCAATACTGGACTATAACGAAGCTATCAGGCGCGACCCCGAATTTGCGGAAGCCTATTATAACAGAGGCTTGGCTCGCTTTCAGATCAAAGACAGAGACCGCGCCATGGACGATATGCGCAAAGCCGGCGAACTGGGCGTTATAGAAGCGTACAGCATTATAAAGCGTATGACAGAGAGTAAATGACGACGCTCCGTTCTGTCTAACGTTGTCCCCAAAAAGGAGAGGAAACTTGAGGCTACATGGCTGATTTGTTGACTAATACCAACTATTGGCTGATAATAGAATTTAGTGGTCTAAAATAGATGCTCCCTCCGCCTGTTCTAAAGCAATACCCATATAAAAAAAGCGCGCAAATCATTGATTTACACGCTTTTATATGTTATTTAGTGACCCTGGCGGGAATCGAACCCACAGCTAAGGAACCGGAATCCTTTATTTTATCCATTAAACTACAGGGCCAAGCTAAACTCTTGCCCCCGAAGGAGGACTTATCAAGTAAGGTCTTTTCACCCTCCCTTTCGGGAGGGATAGGAAACCTTTATTTTACTTTATCCACAATGGCTTTGAATGCTTCCGGATGGTTCATCGCAAGGTCGGCAAGGACTTTGCGGTTGATTTCCACGCCGTTTTTGTGCAAAGCGCCCATCAATCGGGAATAAGACAATCCTTCGAGACGCGCGGCAGCGTTGATACGTTGTATCCACAATGCGCGGAAGTTGCGTTTTTTGGCGCGACGGTCACGGAAGGCGTATGTCAACCCTTTTTCCCATGTGTTTTTGGCTACTGTCCATACATTTTTTCTAGCTCCGTAGTAACCTCTGGTTAATTTTAAAACTTTTTTTCTGCGGTTGCGCGAAGCAACATGATTGACTGATCTTGGCATAATTTACGTTGTTTTGAATGTTAGCGTTTTTTTGTTTCAAAAACCCTTTGCTGCGTACATTCGGTTAATAAATCTTTTAAACTTGCTTTTGTTAAACGAAATACAATTATTTCATTCCCAATAATTGTTTTACTCTTCCTTCATCCACCTTGCTTACTGTTCCGGTGTGAGTAAGGTTTCTTTTCTGTTTTTTCGTCTTTTTAGTCAAAATGTGACTTTTAAAAGCATGTTTTCTTTTGATTTTTCCTGATCCGGTAAGGGCGAACCTCTTTTTGGCACCGGAATTAGTCTTCTTTTTTGGCATCTCAGTTTATTAATTAAATTAATTTTAAAACAAACACAATTTATATATAGAAAGTTACAAGTTTACTACTTCTTAACTTTCCACTTCTTTATTTACATTTTGCTCTGTATCGTCCGATTTCTTTTCCAACACCTTCGCTTTCGGCTTTTCCTCTTTTGGTTTTGCCGGAGCAGCCTTTACTTGCTGTTTTTTAGGAGAAAGCATCATTATCATTTTCTTACCTTCCAAAGCCGGTAATTGATCCACCTTCCCGTAATCTTCAAGCTCGGTGGCAAAACGGAGCAGAAGCACTTCTCCCTGCTCTTTGAACAGGATAGAACGTCCTTTGAAGAATACAAAAGCTTTCACTTTCGACCCTTCTTCAAGGAAGCTCTTGGCATGTTTCAGTTTGAAGTTGAAATCATGGTCGTCGGTCTGTGGTCCGAAACGGATTTCTTTAACAACCACTTTCACTGATTTAGCCTTCGCTTCTTTTTGCTTTTTCTTTTGTTGGTAAAGGAACTTTTGGTAATCGGTAATCCGGCATACCGGTGGTTCTGCTGTTGGAGAAATTTCGACCAAATCAAGTTCCAGTCCATCAGCTAAGCGTAAAGCTTCATTTATAGAATAAACGCCTTGTTCTACGTTGTCACCGACTAAACGGACTTCTTTCGCCCGAATATTACCATTGATCTTATGCAATTCTTCCTTGCGTGTATTAAATCTGTTATTTCTCATTCAAAAGCAATTAGAATCTTCCTTTATCTTTAATATTTTTATTTATAATTCAAACGGTTATACGACAAATACTTAGGATTAATTTTCCCACGCATTCATCATTTTTTCTATTTCTTCATTTAATTGGGCAGCAAAGTTAGTAAATTTCATCGAACCTTTATCACCTTCGCCCTGTTTTCTTACAGAAACTTCACCTGTTTCCGCTTCTTTTTCACCTACAATGAGTAAATAAGGTATTCTTTTCAGCTCATTGTCGCGAATTTTACGTCCTATTTTTTCGTTACGGTCATCTACTTGCGAACTTAAACCTTGTTGTTTGAAGTAGCCTGACACACGATAGGCGTAATCATTGAACTTTTCGCTGATAGGCAGGATGACTACATGGTCGGGAGCCAGCCACAACGGGAATTTACCCGCGGTATGTTCGATCAGCACAGCGATGAAACGTTCCATAGACCCAAACGGCGCGCGGTGAATCATCACCGGACGGTGTTTTTGGTTGTCGGCTCCGGTATATTCCAGTTCGAAGCGTTCGGGCAGGTTGTAATCCACTTGGATTGTTCCCAACTGCCAGCGGCGTCCAAGGGCGTCTTTCACCATGAAGTCGAGTTTTGGTCCGTAAAACGCTGCTTCGCCAAGTACCACCTTCGCGGGCAAGCCTTTTTCTTCGCAAGCTTCGATGATGGCGCGTTCCGCTTTTTCCCAATTTTCGTCACTACCTATATATTTTTCGCGATTGTTTGGGTCGCGCAATGAGATTTGGGCTTCGAAATTTTCAAAATCAAGCGCCTTGAAGATAATAAACACAATGTCCATCACTTTCAGGAACTCGGCTTTCAACTGTTCGGGGGTACAAAAGATATGCGCGTCATCCTGGGTAAAGCCGCGTACGCGGGTTAAGCCGTGAAGCTCGCCGCTCTGTTCGTAGCGATATACCGTACCAAACTCAGCCAGACGTAAAGGCAGGTCTTTATATGAACGCGGAACGACCTTGTATATCTCACAGTGGTGAGGGCAGTTCATCGGTTTCAGCAAAAACTCTTCGCCTTCTTCCGGCGTGTGTATCGGCTGGAATGAGTCTTTTCCGTATTTGGCATAGTGTCCCGAAGTCACATACAATATCTTGCTGCCGATATGGGGGGTCATTACCTGTTGGTATTCAAATTTCTTCTGAATTTTTTTCAGGAAATCCTCTAATTTCAGGCGTAGTTGAGTTCCTCTCGGAAGCCACAACGGAAGCCCTTTCCCTACATTTTCGGAGAAAGCGAACAACTCTAACTCTTTGCCTATTTTGCGATGGTCTCGTTTTTTTGCTTCTTCCAGCATTACCAGATATTCATCCAGCATTTTCTTTTTGGGGAACGTGATGCCATAGAGACGTGTAAGCTGGGCGCGTTTTTCGTCGCCGCGCCAGTACGCGCCCGCCGCGCTAAGTATCTTCACCGCCTTGATGTAAGATGTATTAGGCAAGTGAGGTCCGCGACACAGGTCTGTGAATACGCCTTGCGTATAAGTTGTAATGGTTCCGTCCGGAAGGTCGTTAATCAATTCAACTTTATAGCCTTCGTGACGGGCGTCGAACATTTTCAGCGCGTCGGCTTTGGAGATGTTTTGACGTTTTATTTCTTCTTTATTGGCGATCAGCTCCATCATCTTCGCTTCAATCTTATGGAAATCAGCATCTTTGACAGGGGTGTCTCCAAAGTCTATATCATAATAAAATCCGTTTTCGATAGCCGGCCCTATTCCAAACTTGGCATGAGGATAGAGTATTTGTATTGCTTCCGCCATAAGGTGAGCCGAAGAATGCCAATAGGCATGTTTACCGTCTTCGTCTTCCCACTTCAGCAGTTCAATCGTCGCGTCATCTTCGACAGGTCGTGTTAAATCCCATACTTCGCCGTTTATTTTTGCGGCAAGCACGTCCTGAGCTAAACGCTGGCTGATGCTTTCAGCTATCTGTATTGATGTGGTTCCTTGTTCAAATTCTCGTACAGAACCATCCGGAAATGTAATTTTAATCATCTATTTTTTAGTTTAATTATGCAACTCCTACAAACAAGATGCTTTTTTATAACTTGCAAAAATAAGCATTTTATGGATTCAAACAGTTATTCGTGTAAATAAAATTTAATAAATAGTTACAAGAAAGTAATGAGTAATGAGTAGTAAGTTTTAAGTTTTGAGTTTTGAGTTTACTAGAGTTCTAAAAAGTAACAAAAGTAACAGTTTCAGTAATTCGTTTACAAGAGTTCAAGTTTACAAGCATGCTAGAACTCTTGTAAACTTGTACACTCAGAACTTAAAATTTTTTGTCGGCTATTTTTACTGCGCGCAATCACAGATTGCTTGCCTTCCTTTTGCCCAAAGCCGCAAAAGGAAGCAAAAACGCTTTAACGCCCGACAAGACCTTGATGACGCTTTATTTAAACAGGCTCTTAAAACTTAAAAAAGTGACAAAAGTAACAGTTTTCAGTCAGCATCGCTTTGCACCATTCCTAATTTATAATTGGCTACGCCGAACGTTGTTTCTTAATATTCTTCTTGTAATCTCTCCTTCATTTCATCAAACTTGCTCTCGTTAGAGAGCTTATCTATATAGGCAGTACGCTCAGCGTACTGTAA
>JAISKQ010000316.1 GCA_031260865.1 Prevotella sp. | reverse complement strand
TTTATGTATATATAAAAAACTAAAAAAAACGTTTATATTCTGTTGGTTATAACAATATCAGGATAGCAATATAACTAATTAATATACAATTCATTAAATAAACATAAGGCTTTAATCATAATGAAATTGAACGGTTTGAATCTCAATAAAAACACCTTAACTTTTTATAACATAAATTAATACAAGCAAACGGCTAATAACCGTCATCTCTTTCTTGCAAAATTATCTATATACATGAGTTGGAAGTTTTGAGTAATAAGTTGTAAGAATAGTTACAAGTTACGAGTTACAAGTGTACAAGTTTACTAGCTTGCAAGTTTACTGGAAAATGAAGAATGAAAATATTAGGAAACAACGTTCGGCGTAGCCAATTAAGAATGGCGCAAAGCAATGCTGCCCGAAAAGTGTTACTTTTGTCACCTTTTTAGAACGCTAGTAAACTTGAATTATAGTTGACTAAAACTGTTACTTTTGTCACTTTTTACGAGATATGGCTGCTCTTGAACCAAATCTTATGTCAAGGAATCGCTTAACTTCTACAGGTAAAGAATAAGGGTATGGGAAATAACTCCAATAATAGATTTAGCTATCGGAAAATTATGTACCTTTGTCTAAAGAGCTATTTGAATCTATGTGAAATAAAGCTGGACAAAACGCCTCGGTGGTTTCTAAATCGTTACTTATCCGATTCTAAGATATAGCCTAAAAGAGTTACTTTTGTCACCTTTTTTTAAGTTTACAAGAGTTTTAGGAAGTTAGTAAACTTGAATTCTTGAACTCTATTTGACTGGAAACTGTTACTTTTGTTACTTTTTAACAATACTGAAACAACAAACAGCTGATATATAGCAATATAATAAAATGCGATAAAGCAATGCGAAACCAACATATAACTCGTAACTTGTAAAATATGACAGAACAACAAAATACACGCGAATCTCTTACTCCCTCTAATGATGGGGACAGGGAGAGGTGTATGGTTTCCGTGTCCATGATTACCTACAATCATGAGAAATTCATCGCCGAAGCGATAGAAGGCGTCGTCATGCAAAAGACCACCTTCCCCTTCGAACTGGTTATCGGGGAAGATTGCAGCACGGACTGCACCCGCGCCATCTGCATCGAATATCAGAAAAAATACCCCGACATTATCCGGCTGAGATTACCCGAAACCAACCAGGGCATGATGCTCAACTGGATAAACAATATAAACAGCGGCAAGGGGAAATATATAGCCCTTTGCGATGGCGACGATTATTGGACTGATCCCTATAAATTACAGAAGCAAGTTGATTTTATGGAAGCCAATCCCGATTTCGCGCTCTGCTCCCACCCTGTTTATACGCTTATGTGTGAACACCTTGACGAGAATATAGCGATAGAAAAGGATATACTGACCACCGAAGACCTTATTCAGAAAGATTGGGCGCTTCTTACCGCCTCTATTTTCTTCAGAAAAGACGCGCATAAAACACCCGATTGGTATTACACCGTCAAAAACGGGGACTATGCCTTGCAATTGATTGTGTCGCTTTCGGGTAAGATTAAGTTCCTGCCTGAATATATGGCAGTGTACAGGCAACACTTGGGCGGTATGTCATCCACATTGAAACCGCTGAATCAAACAGCATGGATGGTCTATTTATTGCATGAGTTTGATAAATATACGAGTCATCAATACAAAAGAATAATCATAGAGCGTATCAAAAGGATATTCAAGCTGCAAATATATTACGCCAAAGGGTACAGTTTGCGTAAAGCGGGCGCGGTACTTAGCTTGTATCAAAAATTAGCCTTTATAAACCCATTCTCAATCGAATCGCGAAGAAAATGAAACTATCTATTATAACAATCAATCTCAATGATAAAAGCGGTCTGCAAAAGACCATCGAAAGCATTGTGTCTCAATCGTTCACCGATTACGAGTTTATCATCATCGATGGTCAATCGACAGACGGAAGCCCGGTCGTTATCAATCAATATAAAGATAAAATCAGCTATTGGGTAAGTGAAAAAGATAGTGGTATTTATAACGCCATGAATAAAGGTATCCGTCAGTCGAAAGGAGAATATCTTTACTTCCTTAATTCAGGCGACGCGCTTTACGCCAATGACGTCCTTGAAAAGATATTTGAAGGCGATCCGCATGAGCCGTTTATATGTGGCAATTTCTATATGGAAGTAGCCGGTAAACTTGAAGAAGACAAATCATATAAAAATCATGACTGGCGGTTTGCAATCTATGACTTGTTCGCAGGCTTCTTGTGCCATCAAGCCTTTTTTATACACAAGTCTAATTTTGAAAAATACGGACTGTATTGCGAAGACCTTATAGTTATGTCCGATTGGAAGCTATTCTTTCAAGGGATCGCCTTAGACCAACTACCTGTAAGATATGTAGATATATTTATCGTTATATATAATATGGAGGGATTTAGCACTCGGATTGGCGGGGAAATCATCTATAAGGAGAAACTTCAGGTATGCAGGGAACTGCTTTCCGAGCCGTTGGTAAAAAAGCTGGAACGCTTGTATTATCTTGACCAGAACGGCTTTGTAACAGATATAATGAAATCAAAAAAATGGATCTATAACGGATTTCGCGTATTTGCGAAACTGGGACGGATATTGGGATTTACTTGATTTTCTGTTCGTTTACCTTAGGGTCTTGACGACAATCGAAAATCGCGGATATATATATCCTTTCATTATCAATAAAATAAACAATCTTGAAATATTTTCCGACAGTCAATGCGTGATATTCTTGCGTTGTTTTTGTTGAAAATATCTCAATAGGAGCCATTTGGGAAAATTTTTTCAATGGCGTCACAGATGTAAAAAGTTCTTGTCTGACCTTTATCGCCGCCTTAAGACTCCTATTTGCCTTATAAAACAGATAGATTTCTTTTAAATGCCGTTGAGCCTCAGGCAACCAAATTATTACCATGACGCGAATTTTTCTTCTAAATTTTCGTGCGTTATACCTAATCCTTTTTTTGCGTCTTGCTCGCCCTTCAACAATATATCTTCTTGCTCATTTTCAGTAAATTGACAAGGATATTTTTGTTGATTTGCCCTTTTAAGCTTTTTCACATATTTCAATGCGGAATCTAACAATGTAGTATCGTTATTTATTTCCCGAATTAATTCCTTTTCTTTAATCTTTATCTCTATTGTTTTCATAATCAATACATTTATATCCATTCACACAAACAAAGATACACATATTTCTTTATTATTCATATATTTACTTGTTTTTCAATAGCTCCTGATTACGTTCACTTCATTATCAGGCACATTACCCGAACGGATACGCCATTCCTGCGGATAAAGGTTGTTTGCCCGGTTTCCTATATTCTTTACAAAGCCAAGCGGCTTGCCTTGATAAGTCAGCAGGATATATCCTTTAGGCTGGCTATCTAAGACAAGAGCCTCTTTGCGCAGATACGCGACGGCTGTTTTCCAGTCTATTTCACAAGAAGTGAAAGCATTTACATTCAGATAATTGCTCAAAGCCAAAGATTGGCTTGGTATAAAATCCTTCCCTTTAAATTCGCCCATCAAAATACCTTCCGAAACGATGTTTAGCCGAGAGCTTAATATAGCTCGTTCATTCTGTAAATCAGCAGGGAAAGCATACCATTTATCATCTTTAGGGTAAAACACAAACCGTTCTTTCTCCCGTATATAGTTCTTATATTCAAGTGGTAAGTCTAATTTCGCTTTCTTCCCTTTCTCATCCTTTTTCCTTTGGGTCGGATGATCTTCCTCGCCTGATTTCCTCAACAAAGCGCAGAAGAAGCCCTCGCCTTTTGTCTTATGCGGAAAGAAGCGATAAGCCGGAATACCCTCTACAAAAGAAGGCGTTATATTCCACTCGTCATCTATCTCTAACGGTAATACTTCAGCGCCCAATTCATCCCTTATCCATTGCACATTCCCCTCATTCTCATCCATATTATAGGTGCAAGTGCTGTACAATAAGAATCCGCCTGATTTCAATGCCGCCCATATATCAGCCAAAATACGTTGCTGGCGTTCCTTGCATAGTTTGACATTATCCACCGACCATTCGGATATAGCTCCCTCATCTTTGCGAAACATGCCTTCACCCGAACACGGCGCGTCCACCAATATAATATCGAAGAACCCTGTCAATTTACCTATCTGAGCCGGATCGTTATTGGCGACGACAACATTCGGATTGCCCCATTTCGCTATATTCTCGGATAGTATATTCGCCCGTGAACGAATCACCTCATTGGAGACTAACAGGCTCTTGCCACTCATTGTGTCCGCTATCAATATGGACTTTCCTCCGGGAGCGGCGCAAAGGTCAAGTATCTTTATATCTTCTTTCACATATTGTTTCATAGCCTGCTCGATGAACATAGAGGAAGCCTCCTGAACATAATAACATCCGGCATGAAACAAGGGGTCAAATGTAAATTGAGGCCTTTTGTCCAGATAATAGCCATTGCTATTCCACGGAACTGTGGATAAATCTAAACCCTCCCCATACTTGCGTTTATTTATACGAATACTGGTAGGAGAGTCAGCGTTTAGCGCGGCGATAAAGCTATCCCACTCTTTACCTAAGAGGGGCTTTGTACGTGTTATGAAGTCAACAGGTAAGTTCATCATCTATTTTTTGTCTTACAAAGTTAGCCTAAATTATAATTCGTTGCTACATCCGGTCAACGAATAAAGCAATCCGTTCAATTATTACTAATATTTTTCCTATTTTTGCCACTGATATAGAACAACAAATGGACGAATGATAAAGAAAACAACAACACAAGATAAGAACATCCTGATTCTACTATTCGTATATGCAGCCTTATTATTGTTTTTTTGCTCCAAGATGTCTCCACTCTATCCATTCAATGAATGGTCGGACATCAATCTATATTTCAATATCGGCAAAGCTATTTTCAACGGCAAGGTTTTATACACCGAAGCTTTTGACCACAAAGGACCCCTTATCTTCTTCATTTATGGAGTTGGCTATCTGATTTCAAACACATCATTTTTAGGTATGTATATCATCGAAGTCTTGATGTGGACATTTATGATATACGCCGCTTATTTCACGGCAAAATTGTATCTGGATAAGGTTTA
>JAISKQ010000313.1 GCA_031260865.1 Prevotella sp. | reverse complement strand
GTCTTGCGGACATTTGCCGCGAAGATCGGCTACGCCATATTCTGTAATGATAACTTTAACAGAGTGTTCGCTATGATCTTCGTGTGCTACCAATGGCACAATGGAGCTGATCTTACCATCTTTGGCAACAGACGGAGTTACAAAGATAGACACATAAGAGCTACGCGTAAAGTCGCCCGAGCCTCCGATACCATTCATCATTTTAGTACCCATCACGTGTGTGGAATTGATGTTGCCATAAATATCGGCTTCGATAGCTGTATTGATAGCTATAACTCCTAAACGGCGGACAACTTCCGGGCTGTTTGAGTATTCGGATGGACGTAATATGATTCTTTCTTTAAAGAAGTCAAGGTTCTGATATATATGTTCGATGCAAGGATTACTTACTGTCAATGAACATCCGCTGGCGAATTTTACACGACCCGATTCCATCAGGTCTATAACGGCGTCCTGAATCACTTCCGTGTAAACGTCGAAATTCGGAATATCTTTGCTGTCGCCCATAGCGGAGAGTACCGCGTTAGCGATATTACCTACTCCCGATTGAACCGGCAAGAAGCTCTTCGGCATACGACCTTCCTCCATTTCCTTAACGAAGAAGTTCGCTACATTTTCACCGATTTTGGCAGTCACTTCATCAACCGGAGTAAAACTATTGCCTTCATTCGGTACATTGGTTTCCACAACGATTATTTTGCTTGGATCAATTTTCACATAGTTTTTACCAACTCTGTCGCGAACCGCATAAACAGGTATATCCTTGCGTTGAGGCGGGTCTTGTGGTTCGGGTATATCGTGTATACCTCTCATTTCTTTTGGATTCCATCTGTTTAGCTCAACGATGACGATTTTTGCCAAACGGGCTACTGTGGGCGAGATGCCAACGCCGCAAGTAGGTACGATTTCTCCGTCTTCGGTCACGTCACACGCTTCAATAATAGCCACGTCAATGTTGCCGTAGAATCCGTAACGAATATCCTGAGCCATGGTCGAAAGGTGCAAGTCGCAATATTTCACAGCGCCGTTGTTGATGGCGCTACGCATGTCTTTGTTCGTTTGATAAGGAGCGCGAAAATTAATCGCGTTGGCTCTTGACAAAACGCCGTCTAATTTATCACCGGAAGAAGCGCCGGTAAATACATTAATTTTAAATGGATTACCTTTTGCATGTTCTTCTTCAGCACGCTTTGCAATAAATCCGGGAACAACTTTAGGACATCCCGCGTGTGTGAAGCCACTGAATCCTATATTATAGTTGTTGTTGATAAGTGCGGCTGCCTCTTCAGCAGTCATAAATTTTAAAGCCATGTTCTTTTTTTTATAAAAGGATGATTTAATATTATGTATAAAGTTGTTTTTTACGCCTTTTCTTTCGCGTTGCAAAAGTACGAATAATTAACTAAACAACCAGTACATCAACCTAAAAATAAAATAGATTATATCAATCCTCTGGCTTTAAATTCAAGGTATTTATTAATAGAATCTATCGTCAGGTTTTCAGGTTTGGAAAGAATGGTATAAATACCATAGCGATTAAGCTCTTTTACAATCAGGTATTTATCATTCCACAGTTTTTCCGCTATTCCTTTTCGGAATGTCTCCTCCAGATTGGTAGGCGGTGTTTCCAGCACTTCGTTAAATTCCGAGTTAAGGAAAAAAGAAACTAAGACCAAATGATCTTTTGCCATGCGGCTCAGGTATTTAAGCTGGCGTCGCATTCCGTTTACCGTCTCAAAGTTCGTGTATAGAATAATCAGGCTTCTTTGCGACAGTTTACGATGAACGGTGGTATATAGACGCTCATAGTCGGATTCTTTAAAATCAGTTTTCTGAGCATACAGCGTCTCCAATATTTTATCGCGTTGACGCCGTTGCCTGTCGGCAGGAAGAATTTCATCTATATCTTTCGAAAAAGTAATCAATCCGGCTTTATCTCCTTTATTCAGGGCGGTGCTACACACCATCAATGTGGAATTGATGGCATAGTCCAGCAGCGTCATCCCGTTGAACGGCATCTTCATGGTACGTCCCTTGTCGATAAGGCAATATACAGGTTGTGATTTTTCTTCCTGATAGGTATTCACCATCATTTGATTCATACGGGCGGTAGCCTTATAATTGATTGTACGAGGGTCATCCCCCATAACGTAATGCTTTATATGATCAAATTCCGTGGCGTGACCGATACGCCTTATTTTCTTTATTCCATAATCGGTAAGACGATGCGACGCCGCCAATAATTCATATTTGTGCATTTCGATGAAAGACGGATAAACAGCCACGTCTTTTTCTTCATCAAAAATATAACGCCTCGTTATTAATCCGAATAGCCCGGTTGCGAACACATTTACCGCGCCGAATCTATATAATCCTCTTTCGGTAGGACGGAGGTCGTAATATAACGTTTCCGTTTTATCTACACCCAGCGACATTTTAAAGATTAAGTCTCTTTTCTGAAACTGGAAAGGTACTTCTTCCACAAGCGTAATCCCCGTTTTGAAAGGATACTTATTTGTTATGGATATTGATATGGTATTCACATCCCCGTTCGATAATCTTTCGGGGCAATTACGGAATGCCGTAATTCCGCGGGACTGCCTGTATAACGAAAATATATCAAGCGACAGGAAAACCGCCGCCACACCCAAAACGATGAGCATGATGAATAAAAAATTATCAAATATGAAGCATGCGAAAAGCCCCACCACACATACGATAAGTGTGATGAAAAACCGGTTTGAAAGATATAAACTCTTAAAGAAACCTATTATCGGGGAACCTCCGCTTTGTCTATTAGCTGGCATATAATTGTATCGGTAGATGTACCGTCCATTTCTTTTTCGGGTGTTAATAATATCCTGTGTCGAAGCACAGGGACAGCAACTTCTTTAATATCGTCCGGCGTGATAAAATCGCGGCCTCTGATAGCAGCCAGCGCCTTAGAAGCGTTCAGTATGGCTAATGACGCGCGGGGCGAAGCTCCCAGCGTAATCCAAGGGCTTTGACGAGTAGCCGCTACTATTTGGGCTATATATTCCAAGAGCTGGCGTTCTACCGACACTTTCTCCACGGCCTGACGCAAACTGTTCAGTTTTTCGGCGGTAAGTACGGGACGTATGCCTATCTCCGCGGATAATTCGCCTTTATTCTGCCTGTCTAAGATATTTATTTCGTCCGTTATATTCGGATAATCCACCACAATCTTAAACAAGAAACGGTCGAGCTGCGCTTCGGGCAAACGGTAAGTTCCTTCTTGTTCTATCGGGTTTTGAGTAGCCATTACAAGAAATGGATACCCCATTTTATAAGTGACGCCGTCATTTGTCACCTGACGTTCTTCCATTACTTCAAAAAGGGCAGCCTGCGTTTTTGCCGGAGAACGGTTTATTTCATCGATAAGGACGATATTAGAAAAAACAGGTCCTTTCTTAAATTCAAACTTTCCTGATCCGGGAAGGAAAATGCTTGTGCCCAATACATCGGAAGGCATAAGGTCAGGCGTAAACTGAATACGGCTGAACCCGACGTCGATTGTTTTTGCGAAAAGCTTGGCGGATAGTGTCTTGGCAACGCCCGGAACGCCCTCTACCAGTACGTGCCCGTTCGCCAATACGGCGATAATCATTTGCTCCACCAATTGATGCTGTCCAACGATGACACGCCCTATCTCGTTTTTTATTTCCTGAACGCTTCGGCTCAATTCGGAAAAATCTATTCTTGATTGAAATTCAAAATCTGACATATATATTCTGTTTTATTTGTTTTTTACTATTCGGTAAAACTCTTCCAGTAAATTATTATATTTTAAGAATATATCATTCGGCGCATACGGTAATATAACCATATCTTTATACAGCGAGAACAATTCGGTCAAATGCCCTTTGTCCATACCCGATTTTGCGCTCAACACATTCAAAAATTCATCATTTATATTTTCGGTTGACATATAATAATTCTTCCTTATAAAGTCAAGGAAGTAGGACTGGCGTTTTTCGGCGATAGTTTTAAAATCCTTCTTCCTGTAATACAGGTTGCTAACCGTACTCAAAAATTCCAGCGATGAGTTTACAGGCGGATTTATGACAGGTATAACACGTTGCGCGCGTTTTGCCCTGAAAATCATAAACAGGAGAAATCCTGCCAGAATAAGGTATAACGCGATGCGTAGCGGTTTGTTATTCAGCATCGCCCTGAATATGCTGTCGTTATCGCCGATACCTCCCTGCTTCTGATATTCATCCCATATTATTTTGCTGTTTTTGGGCAAATAAGATAAACTTTTGAAGGCAAAATCATATTTGTCAATTTGCAACAGGTTCACATTCGCAAATGCCGAAGGTATTGTATGGATGTAAAAATGTCCTTTACCGTATTGCACGTCCACAAATACCGTATCTTTCTTATTATTAAAAGCTAACGGGCGTACAGGCAGCAAACAACTATCTGTGTTTAACCGGGTTTGACTTTGTATGCTTTTGAAACGATATTTTTTATCGGGAAAATCGACCAATGAATAAATCGTATCCGCTTCAAATCCGAAAAAGACTTTTTTCGTTTGTATTTTAAGTGTGTCCATCAGGCTTGAAGAAAATTCTTCGGAAGAAATGAACACATTATTTCCTAATCCTACAAAATTGAGTAAATATTGTAAATCAACTTTGTCTAATAAAAATGTTGTATTAATAAAAATGTAGGATGTGGTATCAATAGACGCCTCTATATCCCTATACCATGCGGTCGGGTCGTTTTTTATTGTATTCGCTTCCGTAACAACTTCTTTCTGTATCGTATTCGTTACATCGCTTTTTTTCAGATTATTGTATATCGGTCTGCGGGTTGATCGGATATTCTTTTTATCAAATAAGTCGCCTAACAACTCATACGTGATATATGTGCCGTAAGGACTTGTCTTTGTATTAATAAATGTTGGCTCCCAGTCCACCGCTTTAGGCGCTTTGCTGCTTGCGTATGATAATCCGATCAGTAAGACGATAATCACCGCGACCAGTATAATCATCTTTTTATCTTTCATGGCTTACCATATTATTAAATTCGTTCATTCGGCTGTGAATATCCGAAAAAAGAGAGTCGTTCAATGCAAATTCACCATACCATACATAATCAAAGATATACGTTGTTTCACTAAACTTTTTTCGCAACGAATCATTTTTTATTTCGTACAGGTAACTATAATTCGTTTTGGTTGTGTTCCATTCTATAATTTCCTTATCCGACATTAGTTTCAGATTCTTCAGGTACAGGAAACGCACTGTCAAACGATAGTCTTTGTTTTTTAACGCGTTAGCTATCAATTCGTCGAAGTTCATATTATGTACATTTTCCGTATAGATATCTATTTCGGACGTATCCAATTTTTTCTTTCCCAAGAGGGTTTTATAATTAACGCCTAATAATTTTAAGACAATAAGCGCTACAACCAAAACGAGAATGAGGACTACAATAACGCTCAACATCCCGGAATCTGCGGCGGCATGGAACATATTATCGATAAAATCATTAACTCTATACCAAAATTTATCCCACCATGAAATGTCCCGTTCTTCTTTTTTGTACTGGAAACGTGAATCTTTCTGATATTTCTCTATTTTACTTTGGGCGGGGATGCGAAAAACCTCCTGTTTCTGCTCCGTGGCTACAACCGTATTCGTTGAGTCCTGAGCAAAAACGGTAGAGCAAAAACAGATCAAGAGCATAATCAGAATGCTCTTAACTGTTGATATATTTGTTTTATTGATCACGAAAGCAGTATAATTAATATTGCGTGTCCCGGTTTGTTCCTATCTGATCTATCTCATCATATGTGCTGATGCCTTCCAGCTTGTTTCGGTAACTGTAATACATGACTCCTAAGACGAGGCACAAAACAGGATTAAGGAAGAAACTAACTATATAACGTATTAAATTTGTAATATAAATATATATATCGCCGGTAAGGAAATCAATCTTAAGTAGTGTGCCTAACATCGTTCCATAGACAGGTAATGTAAATACAAAACTGATGACGATGATAATCAACCAGAATAGAATCATCAAGCCGAAAGTTACCCACCAATTGTGGCTGACTAAGTCGTAACTGCGTTGAAATGTTTGAACAACTCCGCGATCTTCAACTAAATATACATAAATATATAGACTTAAGTAAACGCCAATAATAATACCCGGAATAAAGCACAGCATAGTTCCTATAAGAACCAATATAAAATAGATGATACCATATCCTATCAAGGGCAAAGCTGATTTTCTTACTTTAGCCCAAACATCCGCGCTATTAACAACCCCGTCCGTCGATTCCTCGTAGGCTACCATATAACAGAAAGGATATAAGTATGTTATGTATGATGCTACCATTATAAGTAACATGCCGACGAAGAATTTCCATGAAAATATGGAGAAAAAAACACCTTCGGGATCAGTTTGTGCGTACACGCCTGCTGTGGAAAATGTCAGTATATCCATGAAAAGGTACACCGCCACCAATAAAACGGGTATAAATATGAGCAGGCTTTTTAAAATCGCGCCATAATTTTGTTTAATAAATGCTATTGACGTATCAAAGTTTCCACCGAAATCACGGCTTTGATACAACTTGATTTTTTTCTGTTGTTCCATTCAATTTTTTATTTAAGCGATAAGGATAATAAATAAAATACCATATAATAAATAAGGCGGATAACCCTATTATTGTCAGATTAAAATAGACGGGCATTTCCGTCAGGCGAGTCAGGTAACTTTCTATAAACGCCGCGGTAATAAATACAGGTATCAGAGCCACAACTATCTTTACCGCATCTTTGGTCGCGCGTTGCAGCGACAGCGAACGGCTGAACGTACCCGGAAACAAAAGGCTGTTTCCCAGTATCATACCTGCTCCTCCGGCTATTATGATAGCTGATATTTCAAGTGTGCCATGCAACCAGATAGATATAGCGGAAGTAAAGAGTAATCCCTTCTTGAAGAAGAGATATTGGAATACTCCCAGCATTACTCCGTTTGAAAATAGAATATATACAGTGAAAACAGAGCAAAATATTCCCATTATAAAAGCAAAAAACGCTACCCTTATATTATTGGTCGCGATGCCGAAAAACATAGGAGCTTCGTCTGAACTTTTATAAATTGCCATCGGATCGCCGCTTTCAATATTTTCGAGTGTTTGGTTTACATAGCCGGGTCCCAATATAAGACTGGCAAAACTCGAATCCTGTTCCAAAGAGAATATACCCAGCAAGACGCCTACCAACATGGCGATAAAAGAATAGAGCAGGAATTTACGGCGACGGTATATAATAAGAGGAACTTCTTGTGTCCAAAAGCGCAGAAAACGACCTTTTTCTCTTTTTCGGTATTGGTATATATTGATGAAATAACGTCCTGCTAATTGGTTTAAATATCTTACGGTTTGTGATTTAGGATAGAACGTGCGGGCATAAGATAAATCATCGGTCAACTCGATGAAATTATCTGCGAGAGTTTCAGCAGGGATATTTCTCCCTTTTGTTTCATGGTCTATCTGCTGCCACTTTTCCCGATTTTGTTTAACAAATGCGGCTTCTCTCATCAAGCTACGTGTTTGTATTACTTGGTTATTTTTGACAAATATAGCTCTTTGAATAAAAAGAATGAAGAAAATAAGCTATTAATCGCGCAAAAAAAATTAAATTTGTTTTTCATTTTTTATCAGCAATTATGATTATAGAAGTTCAAACAACTCAAAATGTAACAATTGACTACGAAACGGCAGGTGTGGGGTATCGGTTATTGGCTTATATTCTCGATTGGATAGTTATTATCGTTTGGTATCTCGGATGGATTGGTATTATATCCATCTTTTCGGAAACGGGAATTTGGGCGGCTTTTGATGGTAATTGGTTTATGATTTCTATGATTATTATCATTGTATCCCCTATCTTATTTTACGATTTACTTTTCGAGACATTGAACAATGGTCAAAGCATCGGCAAAATGATTGTAAAAATCAGGGTTGTCAATGTAGATGGCACAGCTCCTTCCAATAGTTCATATTTATTACGTTGGCTATTCAGGTTAGTGGATTTCAGTATAACAGATGGATTCTTAGCCATTATCATGATAGCGGCGACAAAAAAATCGCAACGCTTGGGCGATTATTTAGTTGGAACAACAGTGATTGATTTACGTCTAAACGCAAAAAATAAAGAATTGAAATTGTCAGACCTTGATTTCCACGAAGATTACAAAGTCACTTACAAAGATGTGCTGGATAAATTGTCGGACAAGGATATTCATACGATTACTTCCATTATAGATGATCAGCGTATGCAATATAATGAGTATTTTAATAAACGTTTGGCTGACAGGATTAAGCTTATTACCGGATATACCTATGACGGTCCGGACAGGATATTCTTGCGAAAAGTGGTGACGGACTATAATTATTTGGCGGTACAAGAGTAACGAAACAGTATTTTTTCGGAGTTTTACGTTATAAAAGTCTTTTATCTAAAAACTTATTCTTACCTTTGCAGCCGCTAAGGTCGAAGACCTATATATTGTCCATCCAAGTATAACGACTATTGTTAGTTATATCTTTAAGACAGGGCATTATTTGCTTAATAACAATTATGTATAATTAAAATTAACTAAAAAGAAAAATGGCTACAAAAATCCGTTTACAAAGAAGAGGACGCAAAGGTTATCCTTTTTATCACATTGTCATTGCTGATAGCAGAGCTCCACGTGATGGAAAATTTATTGAAAAGGTTGGTTCGTACAATCCGAACACCGATCCTGCTACAATAACTATAAATTTCGATAGGGCTTTGTACTGGCTGCAAGTTGGCGCTCAACCTACCGATACCGCGCGTAACATCCTTTCAGAACAAGGCGTTCTTTTGAAGAAACACCTTCTTGGCGGCGTTGCTAAAGGCGCGTTCACTGAAGCTGACGCGGAAACTAAATTTGAAGCATGGAAAGCTGATAAGGAAAAAGGCACTCAGGCTGTTATCAACAAAAATCAAACAAAAGTTCAGGCGGAAATTAAAGCTCGTTTAGATGCCGAAAAAGCAACTAACAAAGCAAAAGCGGAAGCCGTAGCTAAGAAGAAAGCGGAAGAAAATGCCGCGCAGGCACAAGCGGAAGCTGAACAAGCTGCTCCGGCGGAAGAAGCTCCTGTTGCTGAAGCTAACGAAGAAAAAAGCGCTGAATAATAATTAATTAAACAGCATAAAAAAAACTCTGATGAAAATCAGAGTTTTTTTTATGTTGTAATTGGATAGAAAAACCATATTCATTTATTAAAAAATTATATCAAGGTTAATTAAATCAAAATTAAATATTTAATAGTCAGTAATTAAAAAAGAAAAATATAGACATTTTTGTTGTGAAAAATTGTTTGTATTAAAAAAAATATGTAAATTCACATCGCGAATAAAATTAAGGCTCGCTACCTTAAAAAAGCTTCCTTGCAGAAGGATAGCTTAAATTAAGAACCTTGACTAAGAATTTAATTATTAACTAATACTATAAAGAGGGCACGGTAAAGAAATATAAAACTACTAAAATCTCCGTAGATATATGGACAAGTTTAGTATATCTGATTTGTATTTTTTTTACAGACTGGTTGTGTAAAAGAAAGAACGAAGTCTGTAGCTTCGCAACAAATACTAATATCAATATAAAGACAAAAAACTATGAAAAATTTGGATAAATTAAGTTCAATGAATGCGACTCTTTTGAGTGACAGCGAAATGAAAAATGTAAAATTTTAGAAATATTTTTTTTAATAGAATACATATATTCAGCCATAAGAAACAATAAAGCTCTTCTCTTTTTTTCAAAAGTCAAGACGGCTTCATTAGAAGAATCGTTAATAAAGAGCCTAAGAAATTGGATATAACGGTAACGTATTAATTATTAAACTTTAATCTTTTAAAAAAATAATTTATGAATAAAATATTATTCTTATTGCTAATCAGCATTCTATCATTTTCTTGTCGACCAACAAATACATTGCCTGAACCTAAAGTTAAAGAAGGTATAGCTAAAATATCGGGCAAAATAATAAAAAACATAGAAGGTACGCCTATATTAAATTTATCTATTCATAACCCGGTTACGGGAGAACCAACCACTTTCAAAACACAAATAAATAAAGATGGTAATTTTTCTTTCATAGTTCCGGTTGAGACTGATCTGGCAATAGCCACTCTTTATTCGGATTTTTTTAATTCCACTATCATCGTTGGCTTAGCTGTTAATGAAGAAACCAAACTGAAAATTAGTTTTGGCGAAGCAGGCAAAATGAATGTTGATATGACAGGTCGTATTCCGTTAAATTCATACGATATTACAAACGGTATTGATCTATTAATAAAAATGGATCAATATAGTTTTTATGATACTTTATTAATTACCGGAATAAGACCTCTTTATGATAAAAGTCCTAATTTTTTCATCCAATCTGTAATGGATAATATTAATTATAGAATTGAAAAAGTAGTGGTAAATGATACAAATCTATCCCAACAGGCTAAAAATTATATGACAAATGATTTTAAATTATGTTGGATTGCAAATACAGTTTTTTACTACAGCCAAGAGATGGTCGTAAATTTTGAACAAACAAATTCAAAAGAAAAATGGAATGATTTTATTCCTCCACAACAGCCTGACAAATCATATTATTCTTTTTTAAAAGATTTAGACTTGAACAATCCTCAATATTTATATTGTGGCGAACATACTGATTTTATGGGAAAAATATTATCAAATGACACGCTCAATATACCTCCAATTAACGAAACGCCAATAGATAACTGGTTGAAAGAGGTAAAGAAAACTTTGTCTGATTTAGTCGGTTTTGATGAGGGATTGTTTTATGATCTACTTATTTCTAACGCTTACGCGCTACAATTCAAAAATGAGTTAAAACCTTTGTCGGAGAAACAAAGAAACAATATTAATGCTTATTTTAAAGGTGGAGAGATAGAAAAAATTCTTTTGAGGAAAAATGAGAAAATAATAAAACTGAATAGCAAAAAAATAAAGTTGGTAATCAATGAAACGCCGACTGTGGCGAAAGAAAAATTGATGGATGCTATTATATCCAAGTATAAAGGAAAAGTTGTTTTGATTGATTTTTGGGCAACTTGGTGCAGTCCTTGCCTTAAAGCCATAATCGATTCCAGAGAACTAAAAGATAGCATGCGGGATAAAGATGTTGTTTTCGTATATATATCCGGTGAAACTTCTCCACATAAATTATGGGAAGAAAAACTTGCGGGAATTGGAAGTGAGCATTATTACCTGACCCAAGAAGAATGGGGATACATAATGGATAGTTTTAACTTTGATGGAATACCAAGTTATCTTATTTATGACAAAAACAATGTGTTGAAAGAAAAATTAACCGGTTATCCGGGTAATGAAGCAATGAAGAATATGATTGAAAGCCTTTATTGATATTATCGCTAAATAAATATCTCAAGCATAAAGTTGCGTTTCTTTTATTTATTTTTACATTTGATAATGCAGTTAATACAATTAATACAATTTTTGTACATCGAACATAAATTGTATGGATCATATTCAAAGCATAAGATTGTCAACCAATACTTTTAAGATACGAATTTCTTCGGTTTTCACCAAATAAATTAAACTTATTTTATTGTTTATCTGTTTATTATTTAACTTTTAAACTGACTATTGATCTTTTAAAACTATTTATTTATGGGAAAATTGAAAAGTTTAAAGTTGAAAATTTTTTTTGAAATGAACGATGTTGAAATGAAAAACATCGTAGGGGGATATGGACAAGCTGAAATTAATGGGCATACTGAAACAATCACTTGTTATGGCGAGTGTAAATCTATCCCAGGCGGTGTAGAGTGTTACGAGAATGGTAATTGGAAAGGATGTATTTTCTGTCTTGGAGACTAAAAAATGATGTTAGCAAATAATCATTTAAGATAGAAGAAAAAATGCTCTTTCTTCTATCTGTTATGTTTCGTACACAGTAATGAAACAGTCGAAACGGAATTATTTTCCGTTTCGGTTATTCGATTGTATTAACTAAAAAAAAGGAACATGGAAAAAGCAAACAGGGTTGAGAGCTACTCCTACTATTTTGGTAAACGGCTATGTACTACCTGATAATTACAAAATAGAAGATTTAAAATATTTTACAAAATTGGGGTTATAAAACATTATTATAGTTTTGTTGCTGTGAATAATTAAGCAGACAAGAGGTCTCCTATTATATAGAAGACCTCTTGTTTATATAATAATCTTATTATAATACAGCTATCCGTTACTTTCTCAGCGTTAATACTTCTTTTACCACATCCGGCGTGATATTCTGGCATTCACCAAGTTTCCAGCCTCTGCTTGCCAAGCGTTCCGTTACTTTCGTTATAGCCTCGTCATTCAGGTTGTAATCAGATAAATGAGTCTTTACGCCCATTGATTCAAAGAAATTTTCGACAGCTTTTATCGTCCGGTCAATAGCATCGTCGCCTTCTATTCCGAACACTTCTTTCCCCAATCGTTTTATTTTCTTCCCTTTTTGGTCTTTAAGTACAGTCATAATACCCGGAAGCACGATAGCTAAAGTCTGGGCGTGATCCAAGCCATAGAACGCCGTCAATTCATGACCTATCATGTGTGTAGCCCAATCTTGGGGTACGCCGCACGCAATCCAGCCGTTTAACGCCCATGTGGAAGCCCACATCAAATTGGCGCGCACATCGTAATTTGTCGGTTCTTCCAAGGCTTTAGGTCCTACCGTAACCAATGTTCTCACAATAGCTTCAGCCATATTATCCTGCAACAGGGAATCGCCTTCGTAGTAGGTAAGGTATTGTTCCATCACATGCACAAAAGCGTCAACCACGCCGTTACCTGTTTGACGAGGAGGTAAAGAATAGGTTACCGTCGGATCAAGTATCGAAAACTTAGGATAGGTGAGTGACGAACCGAATGAAAGTTTTTCTTGCGTTTCGGCGCGAGTGATAACCGCGCCGTTATTCATTTCCGAACCTGTGGCGGGCAGTGTGATAACGTCGCCGAAAGGCAACGCTTTTTTTATCTTGCCGCCTTTCAGTATCTTCCCTGGATCGCCATCGTCGAAACATACTGCCGCCGCGATGAATTTAGTCGCATCCAGAACGGATCCGCCGCCAACAGACAGCAAAAAATCGATGTCTTTTTCTTTTATCAAGGCTACGGCTTTCATACAGGTTTCATAATGTGGGTTAGGCTCAATTCCCGAAAACTCATACCATTCAAATCCGCTGAGCGCTTTTACTACCTGATCGTAAACCTCATTCTTTTTTATACTGCCGCCGCCATAAGTCAGCAATACTTTGCTGCCTTGAGGTATTTCGTTCGCTATCTCCTTAATCATATCTTTCCCGAAAATAATTTTTACGGGATTCGCCATAGAAAAATTTTCCATAATTTATTGTTTTTTGATTATAACAAAGATATACTATTTCACTAAAGGAGTGGAAATAGGACTATTAAATAAGCTAAATTTCAATAGATAATTTTCATCAGAATTCAATCAGTAATTTTACATTCAACCGACGTCCGGTCAAGTAATTGGGTACGGCGTATTGATGATTGTAAACGTCAGTTACCCAATAGTATGTGTTTGTATTTTGCATATCAAAGATGTTGAAAATATCAAATCCTAACCAAATATTCTTGAATGCTCCGCAAAACGAATTCTTATCGCGGATGGCAAAGTTTTCGCCTAACACCTGCCATGAGAAACCTATATCCACGCGCTTATAAGACGGAGTGCGGAAATATCCGTTTTCATATCCTCGGTATGGGGCTGAAACCGGCAATCCTTGCGACCATAATCCTCTTAAACTCATTTTCAACCGCTCATATCCGGGTAAATAGTCCTGATAGAAAAGAGCGAAGTTGAATCGTTGGTCGGTAGGCAGAGGTACTTTTATGCCGTCAATCTCCTGTTGCGCTTTCATCAGCCCGAAACTAATCCAACTATCTACACCCGGTATAAATTCGCCATAGAGCTTCATATCCATTCCTATGGCGTATCCTTTGGCGCTGTTTTCCCCCGAATATCTTATTTTCACATTATTTACGGTATAAGGCACAAGATCGGATAGTTTTTTATAATAAAGTTCTCCTGATAACTTGAATGGATGTGAATTATGTTCACCGCCAAAATAATAATCGCTGCCCAAGACGATATGGATGGATTTCTGCGATTTAATATCTTTATTGAGTTCTATTTCATTATTGCCGCCAATGGTTACAATATGTTGAAATTCCTTATAAAAAGGAGCTTGGTAATATATTCCTCCGGCGAGGCGCACCGAGAAATCCTCCATTCCGGCAGGAACAAAGGCGATAGCTCCGCGCGGGCTGATTATCAATTCTTTGTTGAAAGTCCAGTAGCCGGCTCTTATTCCGGCATTTATGATGAGTAATCCTTTGTTCGTATTGAGCCGATATGTATCTTGTATAAATCCGGAAAAACGCGACGGCTTGATTATATTATTCGCGCTTAGATTTGAATATAGATTAACATCCGTACCGTTGCTTGGCAAAGAATATCCGGCGGAATCGCGCAGTTCCCATTCTTTTATTTTGTCGGTCACATTCTCTTTTTGATAGGTCAACCCCCATTTCAAAAGATTATTGTCAATTTTGAAATCGCCAAAATGGCTGATTGTATATACATTTGATTTCACTTTGTTACGGGCATGCTCGATGTAAGACCCTATGCCTAATAGAGATGATTCGTCAACAGTCTCGTTTTCGCCACTAAAATCAAGTTCCTTTAAGATGTAACTCCCTTCAATATCATATCGTTCGCGTTCATCTGATGAAAAAGTCGATCCGGTAATGCCTACATTCAGGTTGTCGTTTATTTTCCCTTTTAAGGTTACCGCCGCCTGATAGGTTATAAACTTGTCGTTTTCCCATCCGTCGAAGTGTACGGTGAAGTTTCGTGGGGTATCCAAAGTCCCGAAGCTGGTATCACGTGTTTTAGGGGTAAACTGATAGATGTTGTGAGAATAATTACCCAATAGGCTGACTTCCCACTTCGACGACAGGTTGTATGTCATATACGTTTGCGCGTCGATGAAAGACGGATCGTATTCGGCTTTGGTGTCGGTGGTATTCAATAGCGAACGTACGGTCTTGTAACGTATGCCTGTGATTTGCGAAAAATTTCCGGTTGAGTTCCCTATGTGAATGTCCCCGCCCAAAAATCCGGCGGAGGCCGACGCTTCAAATTTTTCGGGTTTCCGGTATGTTATATCCAACACCGACGACATCTTATCTCCATACTCGGCGCTGAACCCTCCGGCGGAAAAGCCTACGGTTTGAACCATATTCGGATTTATAAAACTTAACCCTTCCTGTTGGGCTGAACGGACTAAAAGCGGACGGTATATTTCTATGCCGTTGACATATACAATGTTCTCGTCAAAGTTGCCCCCGCGTACAGAATATTGCGAACTTAGTTCATTCTTCGAACTTACGCCGCCCATTGTCGCCAGCAGGGATTCTATGCTTCCCCAAGGATTTGAAGCCCGCCGAGTCGCTAAATAGTCGACACGCTCGATAACCGTGGTCACCGTCTGTTGTCCTTCAACAGTTACCGCGCCCAATACATTATCGTCTTCCGTCATTATTACATTTAGCGTTAAATCATGATCGGGACGAGGTATCACAAACCGGCGCCGTTGATAACCTACCGATGAAAATATTATCTTTATAGAATCTTTAGGGGCGATATTCAGCGTGTAGATTCCTTTGCTATTCGTCATCACTCCATTTCGACTATTGGTTTCCGAAACAGATACTTGTTCCAATATCTCCCTTTGTTGATTTATGACTTTTCCTGTAATCTTGATTTGCTGTGAGTAAACAAATGGGGAAACCAATATGAAGAGTGACAGAATGCTTTTCTTAGTCATATAATTAATCTAATTTGTATTGACAAATTTATGGATATATTTTCTGTGAACCAAGTATTTATTACTATATTAAAACAGAACTTCATTCAAAAATATAAAAAGCATCAGTTGTTGAAAACTGCTTAATGATATTTTCGATAGAGGCTACTATTTGTTGTAACTTTACAAAATGAGAAAAAATAAATACGCGATATGAATAATTTTGTACACTTACACGTCCATTCCCAATATTCACTTCTTGATGGTCAAGCGAGTATTCCTAACTTGGTAGATAAGGCTATGGCTGATGGTATGAAGGCTATCGCTCTTACAGATCATGGCGCTATGTTTGGCATAAAAGAATTTTACAATTACGTAAAAAAGAAAAATTCCAAACGCAATACTGCCATAAAGGATTTGAAAGCCAAAATTAAAAAATTGGAAGCAGATACATCACTCGATAATACCGCGCTGATAGCAGTTGTCAAATCGGAAATACAAGAAGAAGAAGCTAAACTATTTAAGCCTATACTTGGCTGTGAATGTTATGTCGCTCGTCGTGGCAGGCTCTTAAAGGACGGTAAGCCGGATATGAGCGGCTGGCATTTAGTCGTGTTGGCGAAGAACCTGAAGGGTTATAAGAACCTTATCAAGATGGTTTCGCATGGATGGACTGAAGGGTTCTATATGCGTCCGCGCATCGATAAAGAGCTATTGGAAAAATATCACGAAGGGTTGATTATCTCTTCAGCCTGTCTTGGAGGCGAAATTCCTAAAAAAATAACGAACGGAGATATAGAAGATGCTGAAAAGGCAGTACAATGGTTTAAAAATCTTTTTGGAGATGATTTTTACTTGGAATTGCAACGTCATAAGACAAACCGCCCTGACGCGAACGCGGAGGCGTATCCCATGCAAGAAAAAGTGAATGTCGAATTGATTCGCATGAGTGAAAAATATGGCGTTAAACTTATAGCTACCAATGACGTACACTTCGTGGAAGAAGATGACGCCGACGCGCATGATCGCCTTATTTGCCTGAGTACAGGAAAAGATTTTGACGATCCCAATAGAATGCGCTATACAAAACAGGAATGGTTGAAAACGACAGCCGAAATGGAAGGGATATTCGCCGATCATCCTGAAGTATTGAGCAATACATTGGAGATAGCGGATAAAGTGGAGTTTTTCTCTATCGATTCCGACGCGCTGATGCCTTTCTTTATTATAGATGCTTCTTTTGGCACGGAGGAAGGTTATAAAGCCAAATATTCGGAAGAAGACCTTATCAAAGAATTTGGGAAAAAGGAATATTTTCGCTTAGGCGGATATAATAAGGTGATTCGTATAAAATTAGAATCCGATTACCTGCGGCATCTGACGATGATAGGCGCTGATAAACGGTACGGAAAAGACAGGAGTGTCGAAATATCGGAACGTATAGACTTTGAGTTGAATGTAATGAAAACGATGGGATTTCCCGGGTATTTTCTTATTGTGCAAGACTTTATAGCCGCGGCGCGCGATATGGGCGTAGCTGTTGGTCCCGGACGTGGTTCGGCCGCGGGGTCAGCCGTGGCTTTTTGCTTAGGTATCACCGATATAGACCCGGTTAAGTACGATCTTCTGTTTGAACGTTTTTTGAATCCCGATCGTATATCAATGCCCGATATTGATATTGACTTCGATGATGACGGGCGGGGAAAGGTGCTGAAATGGGTAACGGAAAAATATGGGCAGGAACGGGTGGCGCATATTATCACTTATGGCACAATGGCTACAAAATCAGCGATAAAGGATGTGGCTCGCGTGCAAAAACTTCCATTGGCGGAATCAAACCGCCTGGCGAAATTTGTACCTGACCGTATTCCTGACAAAAAGAAAGTAACGCTGCGTGACGCTATTGAGTATGTGCCGGAACTGAAAGACGCGGCGAATAGTCCCGATCCGGTTACTCGGGATACGCTGAAATATGCCCAGATGCTGGAGGGAAATGTGCGGAACACAGGAGTACATGCTTGCGGTATCATCATCGGTCAGCAAGCTATTTCGGATATTGTTCCGGTAAGTATCGCCGAAGATAAGGAAACGGGCGAAAATATACTGGTTACTCAGTACGAAGGTACGGTTATTGAGGAAACAGGCCTTATCAAAATGGACTTTCTCGGGTTGAAAACGCTTTCAATAATCAAGGAAGCTCTTGAAAACATCAAGCATACGACAGGCGAAGATGTAGATATAAATACTATATCTCTGGAAGATACAAAGACTTATGAATTATATAGCCAGGGAAAAACCACCGGTACATTCCAATTTGAGTCCGCCGGTATGCAGAAGTATTTAAAGGAACTGCAGCCGACCAAGTTTGAAGACCTTATAGCGATGAACGCCCTTTATCGTCCGGGTCCGATGGACTATATCCCATCTTTTATCGCCCGCAAGCATGGTCGGGAAGACATTTCGTACGATATACCTATCATGGAGCGTTACCTGAACGATACCTACGGTATTACCGTCTATCAGGAACAGGTCATGTTACTTTCACGATTGCTCGCCGATTTTACGCGTGGACAATCGGATGAGTTGCGTAAAGCGATGGGTAAGAAACTTATCGACAAGATGAATTCCTTGAAGGAAAAATTCCTTGCCGGAGGTATGAAGAACGGGTATGATAAGAAAATACTGGAAAAGATATGGGCTGACTGGGAAAAATTCGCTTCTTACGCTTTCAATAAATCACATGCGACGTGTTATTCGTGGATAGCATACCAAACAGCTTGGTTAAAAGCGAATTATACATCCGAATACATGGCTGCCGTACTATCGCGGAACTTATCGAACATTACGGAAATCACCAAGTTTATGGATGAATGCAAAGCCATTGGGCTGAATGTATTCGGACCGGATGTAAATGAATCATATCTTAAATTCTCCGTGAATAAAGGAGGCGATATTCGTTTCGGATTGGCTGCCGTAAAGGGAGTAGGAGAGGGCGCCGTGATGAATATAATCGAAGAAAGGACAAAAAACGGGGCTTTTAAAAATATATTTGATTTTGTAGAACGGGTAAATCTTAGTTCCTGCAACAAGAAAAATATCGAATCTATGGCTCTGGCAGGCGCTTTCGACACTTTTGCCGAAATAAGCAGAGAGCAATTCTTTGGAATAAATGGAAAAGGTGAAACGTTTATCGATTTACTTATACGTTATGGTAATAAATATCAGATAGATAAAAATCAAGCGGCAAATTCGTTGTTTGGTGATGATTCTTCTTTCGATATTGCTCATCCCGAGATACCTAAAGTAGAAAAGTGGTCGGATCTTGAGCGGTTAAACAAGGAACGGGAACTTATCGGTATATATTTGTCGGCGCATCCGTTGGATGAATATAAGATTATTCTTAATTATGTGTGTAATGTGGGAATGTCCGACATCGAAGATAAGGACGCGTTGAAAAACAAAGAAGTAACATTAGGCGGATTAGTCTCGAATGTAAGGGAAGGAATAACAAAGAACGGCAAGCCTTTTATGATACTCCGCATCGAGGACTTTACAGGCAGCGGAGAGATTCCTCTGTTTGGCGATGACTATATCAACTTCGGAAAATATGGACGTCAGGGACTGTATATATACGTAAAAGGACGCGTTCAAGGGCGTAAATACGATGCGAATCAGCTGGAATTTAAGATTTTTTCCATTCAGTTGTTACCGGATGTAAAGGACTCACTGATAGAGAAATTTACGATTGTATTGCCTCTCCACGACATGAATACCCAAATGGTGGAAGAATTATCCACGTTGACTAAAAACAATCCGGGTAAATCTTTGTTATATTTCGAGATAGTAGATGGCGAACGAAATATGAAGGTGGATTTGTTTTCTCATCATTACAAAATAAGTGTGAAAAAAGAACTCATTGATTATCTGACGGAAAACGAGAATTTTGTCTTTAGGGTAAACTAAAAATTTTCGTATCTAAAATAGATTTTTTACCTTTGCAAATCGAAAGAGTAAAATAGATTTAATTAATTAGTAATATAAATTAATAGATAAAAATTATGGCTTTAGAGATTACAGATGCAGGTTTTGAAGATCTATTGAAATCAGACAAACCGCTTGTTATTGATTTTTGGGCAGAATGGTGCGGTCCCTGCCGCATGGTAGGACCTATCGTAGAAGAATTGGCTACAGAATATGATGGTAAAGTAACCATCGGAAAAGTAGATGTAGATAATAATGACGAAATTACATCCAAATACGGTATCCGTAATATTCCTACAATCTTGTTTATAAAGAATGGCGAGGTTGTGGATAAGCA
>JAISKQ010000112.1 GCA_031260865.1 Prevotella sp. | reverse complement strand
CTATTGAATTACCTGAAAGAACAAAGTATCGCATACGAGTACCATCGTTACGGTAGTATCTTTGGAGAAAACAAATAAGTCGGATTTTCATCTGAGCGACTAAAAGAAGAGATGGGCTGTCCGAAAAATAGGGCAGCCCTTAGCTTCTCAGAATCCGACCATTACGCCTATCATATATGTTTTCATGTCAGGTCCTTTATCTTTGTCGAACATCGAAAAGGGCGAATAATAGCCATAAACGCTGACGTCCCTGATACCCACCTGCAACCTGAGTTTCATATCCACAGGGCGAATATTGAGGTCGCGTCCCATATTCTTTACAATCTTTTCATTATCAACGTTATACTTCACTTGCGACTTGGAGTAATACTTAAAGAAGCCTACGATCCCGCCTGATATGTGAAAGCCGGAAGTTTGATATTCAAGCAACAGGGGTATAGTCACATAATATGCCAGCAACTTTGTAGATTTGTAATTGATGCCATCCGGAGCCGGTTGGAAGACTGCCGTTTTATCAATCTTGGTCAACGCGGCATTTTCGTCAAAGTGATAGCGAGACCATTCTGTGCCTATACCACTGACTATAAGCCAATTTGATCTGCCTAATTGTTTGTGGAAGTCAATCAGGTTGACCGTAAAATTATGCGATTCGCTTATTTTCAAACCGCCGTTGGGAATATCGCTATAATTCATGAATCCCATGCCCAATCCTGCCCAATGTGGGTTTAGATGTTTTTTCTTCTTCCATGAAAAGATAAAATTATATGACGAACCGCCCATCAGGATATTACTTTCGTCCTGCTTTTCGGGGATAAGCGATTGGGTTTCTGTCCTTAATGTATCAATATTCCCTGTTTCGGGATTTCGTTCGATAACGACATTTATCGTTTTCACTATTGTATCTTGCAAACAATTGGAATTATGCGCGTTAGCAGATAACACAAGGAAGCTGAAAGCGAGTAGGATAATGGTCTTTTTCATATGATAATAATTTTGATTTTAGTTGCCATATGGAACTCGCATGATTTTTATTATCATGGACTTTGGTGATTTGACAAAAATCATGCTTCGTTTCATATTTTATTGTATTTTTAAACGTTTGTTATTCACATATATAAAAAGGTCTTTCAATTTCTTTAACTCCGAATCTAATTTTGCCGGAGGGAAATTCCCTTTCAGGTAAACGATGGTTATTTTATCCGCTTTATTCCTGTAAAGGATAAATTCACTGCTCTTTTCCGACTTGCCTTTCCCTACATAATAGGTTCCGGATTCTATCTTCCCGTTTTTATTAACTTCCGAAATAATGGAATTCATCTCAATATCAGGTTTCAACAGATTCAGCACATCCCTCTCCCGCGCGATGTTATTATCCATGATAAGGCTTTTGTAGAAAGTTATATTGCTTCCTTGTGATAATACATCGGAGGATAGCTGCACCAAAACAGAACCTTCCTGCTTTCCGTACTTATCGAATATGTCTTTTACCTTTAGGTGATCCTGAGCAAAAGCGGATACAGATATGGTCTGTATCAGGCAGAATAATATGAATAGTTTATATTTCATCGTCTTATTTTTTTATTCGGTAAAAGAATCTAATATTCCTATCTGGGAACTGACTATATCTTCATCAATATCCGATATGTTTTGTATCGAGTTGAGGGCTTCCAGATTGATAGTCCGGCTATCGGTGATTTCTTTGCCGTCGATATACACAAGCGTCTTCTCTCCCTCGATTACCGATGTATGGTAAAAAGATTTCAGGCACACTACAAGTAACAGACTTGCCGCTATTGCCGCCCACACGTAAAGCGGTATCTTCTTCCGTTTCTTTTCAGTCGCGTTTTCGTTCCCGTTCCTTTCTTCCGCAAAGAAGTTGAACATCGGAGCATATAACTTATACCTCTCTTCAATATCCGTTTGCCTGAAATAACTTCGAAGGATGGATTCTTCCTTTAAGGTTGTTTCGCCTTCAAAATACTTTTCTAATAATTTATCTATATTTTCCATTCTACCGCATTGTTTTATTGATATTTATAAACTTATCTCGGACTGCTTTCCGCGCTCTGGAAAGGTTTACTCTCACCGTGCTCTGTTCCGTGCACATAATATCGGCTATTTCCGTCAGCTCGTATCCCTCCACATCACGCATCAGCATGATTCTCCGTTGTGTTTCGGGCAAAGAGTCGATAATCTTTCGGATGACTGTAACGTTATCCTGCTGCTCGGTATATGTGTATGGAGTTATCGTACTTTCAGCAAGAATCACATTATCCAGCGAAAGATTATATTTCTCCGCCCTCAACTTGTCAATACATATATTTTTCAGTGTTTGCATCGCGAATCCTCCAGTATTTGGATGATTGTCTAATTGCGCCCGCACATTCCAAAGCCTCAAAAAAGTCTCCTGAACGGCATCTTCAGCATCGACATCATTCGTTAACATGCTTCTGGCAAAACCCTGCAGCTTTTCGCGTAGAGGCAATACAACCGATTTAAATTTTTCTAGCTCCATTTATATAGATAACGATACAGTCTTAAAATTGTAACATAAAAAAGGTGACAAACGTAACACTTTTCAATCAACAGTAGTAAGTAGTTCTTCAGTTTACTATAGTTCAAGTTTACTAACATGCTAGAAATCTTGTAAACTCAAAAGGTAACAAAGGTAACAAAGGTAACAGTTTTAAGTAAATAGTTTACTGGATTTCAAGTTTACTAGAGTTCTAAAAAGTAACAAAAGTAACAGTTTTCAGAAGTCCTGTCTTTTAGACAGCGTTGGTTCTTCTTTGTCGTCTATTTTTCCTGCGCGCAATAACAGATTGCTTGCCTTCCTTTTGCCCAAAGCCGCAAAAGGAAGCAAAAACGCTTTAACGACCACTTCATAGGACGACCCGCCACGGGCTTAAAGGCTAAACGAAAAAACTCGCTTCAAACGCTGTTATATCCGAATCGGCGGATAAGCTCAAACACGTTTTCGTTTTACGCCTTTTTCGCCTGGCGGGTGCCCCGTCCATGAAGTAAACGGCGTTGGCTGACGCTCGACAAGACCGCGATGACGCATTCGTATAATGTAATAGAACCAAATAAAATTCAAACAGGCTCTTAAAACTTAAAAAGGTGACAAAAGTAACAGTTTTTAGAGACCTAGAGTTCAAGAATTCAAGTTTACTAGCATGCTATCACTCATTACTCAAAACTCATTACTTACTACTCATAACTCAAAAAAAGTGACAAAAGTAACAGTTTTCAGAAGTCCTGTCTTTCAGACAGCGTTTGTCCCTTTATTTCATTCACCGTAAGCCGCGCTTCGCTTGCATATGGTTATGAAGATGTTGCCCTTCGGGCAAGATTTCAGTCTTCAATGAGTAGCTAACAGCTAATTTGTAGAAAAAGTGACAAAAGTAACAAAAGTAACAACTCTTTGTTCTTATCTATTTTTTATTTGGCTTATAACTTTCAACTCAATACTTATAACTTCCTCTTCATTGTATCAAAGACCTCTTTTCGTTGAGCAATCAACAGAGAAAAGCCAACGGCTAATTACAAAAAGTGACAAAAGTAACAGTTTTTAAGTGTACTAGATTTCAAGTTTACTAGCTTACTAGAACTCTTGTACACTTGCACGCTTGTAAACTCAAAACTTATTACTCAAAACTTTCCACTCATATATAAGATAATTTTGTAAAAAAGAGATGACGGTTTTTAGCCGTTTGCGGGCAGTGATTTATGTTATAAAAAGTTAAAACACCTTTATTGGTATATAATCTCATCTTCGGGCAAAGGGCACGTGCTGCATATACTATGTTGCATAGTACATGACAAAAAACATTTTATATATATTTAAAAGGCTTATTATGTTGCCCCGCAAGGGCAATATAAGATTTTGTAATATTTTTTGTCATATACTATGACTATGTTGTGCAAAAAAAGTCCTTGCAGCCCCGAGACATGGTCTACGCATCGCTATTTCTATTTAGCGCAGGCTATATATGATATTATTCATTTAACACTTAAATACTTATTAATTATAAAGCAGCGATGTCGCCTCTTTTCAGAAAACAGCCGGCAGTCAACAATTGAAAGCCGAAAGCTCATTTTTTTTATTAAAACTAAAATAATGTCTTCACTTTTTTTGTAGTCCAAATATTTCATCTATATTTGCAGCGTTTTTATAAAATAAGCAAAACAAATGTTAATTAAGAAAAAGTCAGGACTCTTCTGTAAGCCCCCTGTAAACACTAAAATGCCGCTATAGCTAATCGGCTTTATTACTCAAATTGCTTACCTTTTTTGTATTGAAAAGGTATCCCTTAGATCATTAGTTCGATTGTATTAATATATTAAATCTATTAACAAATTCATGAAAAAACTGAGTTTATTTTTAACATGCTTTTTTATAAGCATAGGGATAGCGATTGCCCAAGACAAACATGTGTCCGGGGTGGTTGTGGACGAAACGGGCGAGCCGGTTATCGGAGCGTCGGTAATAGTTAAAGGCACAACCGTCGGGACGGCTACCGACGTTAACGGCGCGTTTAATTTTAATGTGCCAAGTAACGCTAACACATTAACCGTGAAGTTTATCGGCTATGCCGACAAAGAAATAGCCGCCGGAACAAATGTAAAGGTAACACTGAGTCCAAATGCAACCGCATTAGAGGAAGTAGTTATTTCTGTGGCTTATGGGGTGTCTAAAAGGAGCGCCTTGACCGGCGCGGTAACTTCCCTTGACGCCAAATCCATTGAACAACGACCGACAACCAATATAGCCTCGCTATTGGAAGGTAAAATGGGGATTATGGTGCAAAGTGAAACCGGACAACCCGGCTCGTCATCATCGGTTCGTATTCGCGGTTTTGGTTCTGTAAACGGGAGCAACGCCCCTTTATATGTGGTGGATGGCTTTGTTTACGAAGGAAACCTGTCTGACTTAAACGCCGCGGATATAGCGGAAATGTCGGTATTGAAAGATGCTTCATCGGCTGCTATTTACGGTAACCGCGCCGCTAACGGGGTTATTTTGATCACCACCAAACGGGGTAACAGCGAAAAACCACACATTACCTTGACTATGAATCAGGGATTTGACTCAAGAAGCCTGCCGGAATATGACTTGTTAGGCATTCCTCAATGGATGGAAACAACATGGATTAGCGAACGTAACAGACTAATGTCCACAGATAATACGCTGACGTTAGCAGACGCTAATGCCCGAACCAACGAGACCATTGTTTCCAACTATTACAAATACAATATCTTCGACAAAGCGAATGATCAGCTGTTTGATGCCAATGGTAAATTCCAAGCGCAAGTCAGAGATGGCTACAAAGGTGATTTGGATTGGTTTGACGCGGGTACTCGCAATGGTCATCGCCAAGAATACATCATGTCGGGTGACGGACGAATCGGCGCCAAATCGGATTATTATTTTTCCGCGGGTTATTTAGACCAGAAGGGCTATACTCCGAACGCGCAATTTAAACGCTTTAGCGGACGCGCGAAAGTCAATATGGCTCCAACCAACTGGTTTAGGACAGGGTTCAATATATCCGGCAGTGACCAATTGCAATCCAATATGGTCGATGGCGGCGGCGTAAACGGCTTGTTTTATATAGCGCGTATCATGGCTCCTATTTATCCGGTGCATGTGCACGACGCGGCTACCGGTGATTATGTCTTAGACGCGTCCGGACAGAAAATATACGATGACAATTCGGCTCGTCCTCAACATTCAGGCAGAAATATTATCTGGCACGATGAACTGAACAAAAATGACCGCACACGTAAGACAATTTCAGGAAATATCTTTGCTGAAATCACGTTCTTGAAGGATTTTCGCGCGAAAGTATCCGGCAGTTTAGATACGCAAATAGACCAAAGGGATGTTTATGAAAGCGCTTTGGTTGAAGATGGTAAAACGTATAACGGTCGTGCCGAATTTCAGAATTACAGGTACAAAACTTATACTTTCCTGCAACAGTTGACCTACAGCAAAGCAATCAATGATTTGTATCATATAGATGTTTTAGCCGCGCATGAAAATTTCTCTTACAATAGAGTATATTCCAACGGATCAAAGGGAGAAGAAATATTCGCGGGGATACCCGACATGGTGAACTTCACAAGTATTCGCTCTTTGGGTGGTTATACCGACAACCGTCGTACCGAATCATATCTGTCCAGGGTACAACTCAATTATGATGAGAAGTATTATTTAGACGGCTCTTTCCGTCGGGATGGTTCTTCCCGGTTTTATGTAAAAAATCGCTGGGGTAATTTCTTTTCAGTGGGTGCCGCTTGGGAGGTATCAAAAGAACCGTTTATGAAAGATATAGAAAACGTGAATTATCTGAAACTGCGCGCCAATTATGGAGAAACAGGGAATGACGCCAGCGTGGGTACTTATGGTTATATGGCTCTATATGAAATCCTCAAAAATGGAGGAAAGGGCGCTTTAGTTAAATCGCAATTGGAATCTTTGAATATTAAATGGGAAGCATCCACTTCTTTTGGGCTTGCCTTGGATGGCCGCGTGTTTGATCGCTTTAATTTCTCTTTGGAATATTTTGACAAACGTTCGCGCGATTTGTTATTCGACGTCAATCTACCTCAATCGGCAGGCGCGTTCTATGATGGCAGGTCTCCTTCCGTTACTCAGAATATAGGTAGTGTGGCAAATAGGGGTTTCGAGTTGAACCTCGACGCGGAGATTATACGTACAAAAGATTTCAGTTGGCACGCGGGCTTGAACGCGACCGCTCTTAAAAATAAAATTTTGACATTGCCGGATCAAAATAAACAGCCTCCTTATTATGGCATCATCAACGGTACAAAAAAATACACAGAAGGACACAGCCTCTATGATTTTTGGACATATCAATTTGTCGGAGTGGATCAAATGTCAGGACGTTCATTGTATGAGTTGGACACAGAGGGTTGTTACGTTGCCGACGCGGCAATACCCGGAGAAACACGAACTTTGGTTCCGGCCGACAAGCGCGTGAATATCAACGGCATGGACTATGTCTATTCTACCACTTACGCCAAACGCGATTTTTCAGGTTCGGCTATTCCTAAACTGATGGGTAATTTTTCCACAGGCATCAATTACAAAGGTATCGCTTTGGATCTCATATTCACTTATGCTTTAGGCAACAAGGTGTATGACGCTCCTTATAGGGAATTGATGAACTTGAGTACGCCATTTGCGTTACATAAAGATATTTTGAACTCGTGGAATGGCGTTCCGGAAGGAATGACGGAAACTTCTCCTAACCGGATAGATCCGAAAGGCATACCGGTTATTAATGGCTCGTCGATGCACACAGAAAACAACGAGATGTCCAATCGCTGGTTGGTCAATGGGTCTTATTTGATGTTTAAGAACATCAATTTGAGTTACTCTTTGCCTAAAAACTGGATTAAACAGTTGGATTTATCAGCTGTCCGTGTAAACGTTACCGCTGAGAATTTATATTTATTTACCGCTCGCAAGGGATTAAATTCTCAAATGAGTTTTAATGGTAATGTGGACTATCAAGCTTCTACGCCTCGCGTGGTTTCTCTGGGAATAAAAGTAGATTTCTAATAAAATAAAACGACAGGCTAATAAAATAAAAAAATATATGAAAAAGATATTAAATAATATATTCATGGCAGCATTACTCATAGCTTTTATGGGATGCTCGGATGACTATTTAAACACCGCGCCGACAAATGCGACAGGCGCCGCCACCGCGTTTGAAACAACGGAAAACGCAGCTATGGTTGTTAATGGTTTAGCGAGGATTATGGTTCGTAATCCAAGTAGCACAAGTGTTTATCAGCAAGGACTCGGCGGAGAAGCCGGCATTAAACTTTGGTATGGCGATTTTACAGGAAACACGATGACTATTCCCGCGGGAACCAGTGGAAGCTATGGACCTACGGTAGATGTCGCGTCCGGAAATTTGCATGACAACACCAGTTCGCCCATCACCTCTTATCCGTGGTGGTATTATTACCAAATCGTGAGTAATGCCAATTCCGTATTGAAATATGTGGATGACGCTACCGGACCGGATTCCGAAAAACAACGCCTTAAAGCGCAAGCGTTCACTTATCGCGCTTATGCGTTCACTCAGTTGGTGCAACTCTATGGAAACCGCTGGGCGGATTCCAACAATGGCGCCACGCCTGCTATCGTGCTTCGTGTCGAACCGACAGTTACATCGCTGGCTTTATCTACCATGGCTGATACTTACAAGCAAATCTATGATGATTTGGATGAAGCCATCAGTTTGTTTACAACTTCCGGTTGGCAAAGAGACAAAGATGATTTTTGGACGCCGACCATCAACGTGGCTTACGCGACTTATGCCCGCGCCGCCATCAATAAACTGGACTACGCGAAAGCCATTGAAATGGCGGTAAAAGCCCGCGCAGGTTATCCTTTGATGACCGTGGCGGAATATAAAGCCGGTTTCTTCGATGTAAACAGGGAATGGATTTGGGGTGGTTATACCTCCGCGGATCAAACCATGGCTTACTATTCTTACCATGCCAACATCGCGTATGATGGTTACGCGGCAAGGAGTACGGCAAGTACCAAATGTATAGAGAAAAGCTATTACGAACAGATTCCGGCGACGGATATTCGCAAAGCGTTATTCTTGGACGCCACCGGCTATAGCACTAACGCTACAAACGGAATGGTGCTTGATAACGCGGCTAATAAACCTTTATTGGATTTTGTTAAAGCAAAAGTTTCCGGATCAGCGTTGAACTCTAATCGAATATTTGAGTATATGCAATTTAAGATTGCCTGCAAAGCCACTCCCGGCATTGGGTATTTGAACTTTTTCCGTTCTTCCGAAATGTATTTGATCGAAGCGGAAGCGCAATGTAAATTAGGCACTCCGGCGGGTGCGACACGCGCCCAACAACTATTGGTTGAATTGACCAAAGACTCAGGTCGTGACCCTAATTTTACTTGCACGGAAACAGGCGCCGCTTTGTTTGAAAAAATCAAATTTATGTCTCAAATCGAACTCTGGGGCGAAGGTTTCGACTGGTTTATGACAAAACGCTGGAATGACAAGATTATACATAAGTCATACGGTAAAGGCGGCAACTACCACATTAATTATAATGGAGAGTTTGGTCCGGAAGAAAAGAACAAACAAACGTGGATGATTCCTTTGTTAGAAACGGATTACAATCCATTGGCAAAAGGACTTGCTAATTAATTAAAATTTTCCAACCTTATTATAGCTTTTTTTAGTAGGGCTGTCCTAAAAGTAGGACAGCCCTTACTTTTTTTCAGTCAACCGCCGATTAGCTTTCGGCGCTTCTATCCTTTAGCGGTGAAAGTAAGTTGAATATTATCTTTTATTGATGCTTTCCAATCATTTTTATAGGTTGTATCGTTTACAAAACGGGCAATTTCATCGCGCCTTCTATTAAAATAGTATGTTTTTCTTCCATGTTTAATTTTTATAACTAAATAACATGGTATTTTATACTATTTCATCAGAACATTTTATTAATTTTGGAAACGCCGCCTTTAATCGCGGTAATTTAGTAATAGATCTTATTATATTATTAATACTTATAAAACATTTAGGCCATGAAAATCTACCAAACTCAAGAAATCAAGAATATCGCTATTCTTGGTAGTTCGGGAGCTGGCAAAACCACTCTCGCCGAGGCCATGCTCTTTGAAGCTGGCGTCATAAAACGCAGAGGAAGTGTGAAAGACGGAAATACAGTCTCGGACTATTTCCCTGTGGAAAAAGAATATGGATATTCAGTATTTTCCAGCATTTTCTCTGTGGAATGGATGAATCGCAAACTGAATTTTATTGATTGTCCGGGATCTGATGATTTTGTCGGAAATGTTGTTACTTCTCTTAATGTGACAGACACAGCCTTAATGGTGCTCAATGCCCAATATGGAATAGAGGTTGGAACTATCAACCAGTTGAGATATACTCAGAAATTACAAAAACCGGTTATATTTATTGTCAATCAGCTGGATCACCCAAAAGCTGATTTTGACAATGTGGTATCACAGCTTCAGGCTGAATATGGCGATAAAGCTGTGCAGATACAATATCCCATTAATTGTGGGGAAGGCTTTAACGCCGTGATTGATGTGTTGAAATATAAGTTGTACAGATGGAAACCCGAAGGCGGAGTTCCTGAAGTGCTTGATATACCAGATGAAGAAAGAGAAAAAGCAAGAGCCTTGAAACAAAAATTAGTGGAGGCCGCTGCTGAAAACGAAGAATCGCTGATGGAGAAATTCTTCGATCAAGGAACGCTTACCGAAGATGAAATGCGTATGGGTATCCGCTGGGGATTGGTAAATAGAGATTTATACCCCATATTTTGCGTGTCTGCCGAAAAAGACATGTGTGTGCGCCGTACAATGGAATTTTTGGGTAATGTAGTTCCTTACGTTCGCGACTTACCTGCTCCTGTAAGTACAGACGGCGTGGAAATCAAACCGGACTCGGACGCGCCTACCAGCTTGTTTTTCTTCAAAACAACGGTAGAACCGCATGTGGGAGAAGTTTCTTACTTCAAAGTAATGAGTGGTAAGGTACACGAAGGCGACGACCTGCTGAATAC
>JAISKQ010000260.1 GCA_031260865.1 Prevotella sp. | reverse complement strand
GCCGGATTGTAGTGGTCTGTAAGCATTCCGCCGGTAGAGATTACTTTTACATCATAGATAGCATTATCATGAAGCATCTTTTCGGCGACGTCGCGACCGGTCATTCCGCTGCTCAACGGAATCTTCGAATACTTGTTAAACTTGCTTTTCAGTATTTGTGAAACGACAAAACTAACAATCAAGATTACTATTATTAATATCCAACCAATAGTCATAATTTATTGTAATTAAAAAAATAAACGCCTCTTATACATTTATGAAATGTAAAATACAAAAAATGTGCCAAACGCATTGTTTATTTCCGAATGATTGTCTGTTCCCTGTCGGGACCTAACGAAACAATATGGATAGGCACGCCGAGTTCCTTTTCCAGAAACGCGATATAATCGCTAAATTCTTTCGGGAGGCGGTCTTCCTCCAGTGTTTTCGACATATCTGTTTGCCAGCCTTTCATTTCCACATACACAGGCTTGAGGTTGTCATCCACTTCAAAAGGGAAGTCTGTTATCTTTTGCCCGTCCACTTCGTACGCCACGCAAGCTTTTATTGTTTCAAACGTGTCCAGCACATCACTTTTCATCATGATCAGGCGAGTGACGCCATCTATCAGAATGGCATAGCGCAGAGCGACCAAATCAATCCAACCGCAACGGCGAGGACGACCGGTCACAGAACCGAACTCGAAACCATATTCACGCAACTTATCGCCCGTTTTGTCAAACAATTCGGTAGGGAACGGACCGCTACCCACGCGGGTGCAATATGCTTTGAAGATACCGTACACTTCGCCTACATTCCTCGGAGCCACGCCCAGTCCGGTACATGCTCCGGCGGCTATCGTATTGGAAGATGTGACAAACGGATAAGAGCCGAAATCTATATCAAGCATCGTTCCTTGCGCGCCTTCCGCCAATATTTTTTTACCTTGCTTAATGGCGTCGTTGATGTAATGTTCGCTGTCGATAAGGGTAAATTCCTTCAGTTTGGCTATTCCGTCAAACCATTCTTTTTCGATATTATCCAACGCGCTTGTGTCAAAGCCATATTGATTAAGAATGTGTATATGTTTATCTTTGGCAATGTTGTACTTTTCTTCAAAGTTGTGGAGAATATCGCCCACGCGAAGACCGTTACGGCTGATTTTATCGGTATAGGTAGGACCTATGCCTTTGCCGGTGGTTCCTATTTTGGAATCTCCTTTGGCGGCTTCATAACACGCGTCGAGCAAGCGATGGGTGGGCATGATAAGATGCGCCTTCTTCGACACCAGCAAGCGATGGTTTAAACTACCGACCGACAGTTCCAACGCTTCTATTTCAGCCTTGAACAAAGCCGGGTCAAGCACAACGCCGTTACCGATGATATTAACCTTGTTCCCCTGAAAAATACCGGAAGGAACTGAACGAAGAATATACTTCTTTCCTTCAAATTCGAGGGTGTGTCCTGCGTTTGGCCCTCCTTGAAAACGGGCTATAATTTCATAATCAGGCGTCAGTACATCTACGATTTTACCTTTGCCTTCATCTCCCCACTGTAAGCCGAGCAATACGTCTATTTTCATTTTTTCTTATTAATACGGGTATTTTTAATTTCTGTTACTATCACTTTATTTTTCTTTTCATCCGCCTTTTTGACGCGCATACACTTATTGCAGATACCATAGATATACATGCTGTAATAGCTTATCTTGAAGCGTTGCAGCTTTTTCTGTTGCGCCGGGGTGAACAGGTTCCCATTCTTATATTCCTTTACTTCGCCACAATTGAGGCAGATAAGGTGGTCATGGTTTTCGTTGCCGTAAGCGCGTTCATATTGCGATACATTAGCGCCAAACTGATGTTTTACCACCAATCCGCAATCCAGCAACAATTCTATCGTGTTGTAGAGCGTGGCGCGACTTACCCTGAAACTGGATTCTTTCATGGCATTGTAAAGTGAATCCATTTCAAAATGCCCTTTTGAAGAATATATATGATCCAGGATAGCGTATCGTTCCGGCGTCTTACGATGCTTATGCAAATTCAGATAATCTGTAAATTCGTTTTTAACTTGTTCCCTTAGTTTAATGTTATCCATTTATAAAAAACTGATATGAGCAAAAATACATCTTTTTGGAGAATAAACGGCAGCATAAAGTAGAAAAAAACAAAAACTGTTTAAAAATTTATCCATTGATTAAAATTTAAACAGTTTCAAAACGGTTTCTAAAATTGTTCGACAATATATTTAATTAATTTATCGTTGTTTTCTAAATAATCTTTACTATGACAATCATACTTATATATTTTGTCAAAGTATTCATTGATATTATCATTTATTTCAACATCCACCTTATCCATATATTGATTATTTATCCCTCCGGTTAAATCCATTGAAAACGCCAACTTAAAAATAAGCCCGGAGTTGTCCAACTTAAAGACTAATGGAGGAAAAGTGTAACCTGAAATTACCGATGATTTTTCTCCTATGACTTTAAAACGATCGGAGTCTTGCAATGCCGCGGAAACAAACGCGGAAGCCGCCGAGAAAGTGTATTTATCCTGTAATACATAAATTTTTCCGGCGTATTTTAGACTTTTATCGTCAGGTTGTATTACCCTGTCTCTGATTACTTCCATGATAGGGTCATTTACAACCACTTCGCCGAAAGATGAAATAGATTTCTTTAGTTCTTCATTATAATTCATCCCAACCTGATAAGAATATCCAAAAGGTTTATCTATCAGATTCGATAATATACTTGCCCAAACACTATCATCCCCGCCCCCATTTCCACGCAAATCAATAATTATTTTCTTAATATCATTATTGTATTTTTCGTGGATTTGATTTATGTACCATTGGGCATTCATCATCATCGGCATATAGATATACAATATATCATCGCTGATTATGTCAACCTTGGGTTGGGAAAAAGTTGAAAACTTTTCTTTTTCTAAATCCGACACTGTAACTTTTGAATCAATCGGGATTTTTTCGTCTCCTATAGTCAAAACAAAAGAAGATTTTCCCATAAAAGGCAAAGCGAGCATAAAGAAATCCGAATACCATATTTTATTATTGGAGTCCCATAACAAGGAAAACATATGATCATAATTATCATTGATGAATTGATTAATATCCTGTCCATCAATTCCCTTGATTTCTTCTCCAACATTTATCAACCTGTCATTATATCTGAAAGCACGACCGTTATAATATTTCCCATCCATGTATTTGGCGCGAATTCCACTTTTACAGATGCTTCCCACGCTATCAGAAACTAACTTGTTGTAATAATCAGCATACAAAGTATCTCCAATTGACGCATTAGTCACCGATTTTAGGTAACTGTATTCCGCAAACCATTTTATTGAAGATTTATTTGTAATGGCAGTATGACCGTCGTTAAGTAAATTTAGACCCCTACGCACTAAATTCGTAAAATCGAATATTGTTGTACTATCACTTATCTCATTTTTCAATAATGAAAATTTGCTCTTAACCGAAGTGTTCGTCCTTTTTTCCATTAAAGGAACGAAAGAACAATAACGATTGATTTTAGATTCAAGCGAATCTAAATCTTCAATCATTTGTTCTTTGCTCAATTTTTTAATGTCGTTTTGACTTATTATTGACAGGTTAAATCCTGAAAACACGAATAAAACCAAAATAAGTCGTAAATTAACTTTGGATACTTTCATATGATAATATTAGAAACTGTTTAAAACTTATTCCGCCAACATGAGTGATAGTCAATGGAGTGCAATATTAATGATTTTAAAGGACAAACGCAAGCACAGTTCGCGACAAATAAAAAAGAGAGCTCTCCCGAGTTCTCTTTTTCGAAAGGAAATCAAAAAGAATATTAATAAATATTCAGGTTAGTTGTATCTTCGTTTTTTGTAAGGATAACGCCGGCTGGTCGCGATCCGGCCTCGTCAAATATATATTCGATTGTCTTAGCCTTCTTTTCGCCGTCAAAGTCAGTCCATGTTATTTCAAACGTGACCTTACTTGGTCCAGCGGCTTTGTATGGAGTCAGATCGAAAGAGACATAACCATTTGCCGGATAATGTTCCGGATCATTTTTCTTATTATGCCTGAATTCCAACTTCACGGCATTTTTACCTATCTCTTTGTCCGGGTCGGCTGATACCAGATTCAACATGTGCGATACTGTGCCGTCTGTATTGATTCCGAAATGGATATTCAAATAACCGCCGCTTTCCCACATAGCATGAACTCTGATAGGATCGTATCCTATACTGTCTTGTTTTACTTTATCATCGGATGCTATATAAATAGAGTTCTTTGTCAACACATCGTAATAGCCATTCAGTTTAACGGCATGGTCATAACCCTGAAAGTTATCCGACAAGATAGTATAATTTATTATAGCCCTGTCATATTTAGGGTTCAGGCTAAGACCGACAGGCGCGGCAACCCAAAGTCTTTCACCATTATCTAAAGTGAAATCATAAGTATTGTCTCCTATCTTATTAACGGTCACCAAAGATTCCCAGTATTTATCAAGGGAATACCCATCGTCATCCGAACAGGAAGTGAAACCTAATGCCAAAACAGAGCAAAAAAACAGTACTGAAAATAGTTTTACGTACCTTCTCATATCATTATTATTTAATTCTAAAATTGATTTTGATTTTAATCGCTTTACATTATAATAGACAACTATAAAGGCTCAATGTTGCATCGTCTTATCTAAATAAATATTAAAAATATGATTGATAGCTGTTAATAATTAGCTTCTATCCATTAGCGGCGCAAAGCGACGAAAGCGGATAGTTATCAGCTAAAGGCTGCTTACTATTTAAAATGGGAACAACAAAGGTAGAGCCAGTATCATTACGATACCCATTATTATTTGCAGTGGCAAGCCCACTTTTATATAATCCATAAACGTATATCGCCCGGCAGTCATAACCAAGGCGTTAGGCGGCGTGGAAAAAGGCGAGGCGAAACACATACTTGCAGCCACTGCCACAGCGAACAGAAACGAATATGGGCTGACGCCCATACTGATAGCCGCTTGCAACGCGATGGGCGTAAATAGCACCGCTGTGGCTGTATTGCTGATAAACATCGTAAGCAGGGATGTGCAGAAGTAGATACCCGCCAACAAAGCATAAGGTCCCATACTTCCCAAGTTATCTATCAAGCCGCCGGAAATCAACGTGTCAACCCCCGTGTTCTGAAAAGCGGTGGACATCGGCAACATAGCGCCGATCAGGACAACGCTCTCCCAGTTGATACTGCTGTATGCTTCTTCCACATTGCGCAAACATCCGGTGATAACCATTAATATGGCAGCTGTCATAATAGCGATAACGGAAGGCACTATCTCCAAGACCATCGCTACAACCATCAATATCATTATCCCCGCGGCGACGGGCGCTTTTTGGTCTAATGTCACCTTGGCTGCCTCTTTCAGCGGTTGACCGACTAGAACAAGATCATCCTGACGGTTATCTAAATTCGCCAAATCTTTCCATGTCCCTTGTATCAATAAGGCGTCGCCGGAATGTAGCTTCGTGTTTTTAATGTCCTGCATTTTATATTCGTTGTGCCGCTGAATACCCAGCACATTCACATTATACTCTTCCCTAAACCCTATATCCGAAATGGTGCGGTTTATCAGTTTTGAATTAGGCATTATAAACGCCTCCGCGATACCGGATTCCTGAAAATCAGAAAAAGGTTCTTCTTCCTGAAATTGTTCGGAATACAAATTGTTTTCCGAGACAAATATTTCGATATTCTCTTTTGTACCATAGCAATACAAAAAATCATCCTTCTTTATGACCGATTTAGGTCCCGCTAATTTTTCCGTCAGGTTTTTTCTGAATCGGGAGTTGCCTGTTTTACTAACAATCTTACTGATACTCACGTCATAACGCGAGGCTATCCTCAATTCGTCCAAGGCTTTATTCAACAAGGGCGAATCGTATCTCACTTCTATTTTGTACAATTGTTGGTGCAACCTATATTCCTGCGCCAGTTCTGCTAAAGACTTGCCTATTTTCGCGTCGCCTGACGAAGAATCATTTTTGGTAACTAAATTCTTACTCAGAAAAAAGAGAATAATAATTCCTATCCCTAAAGCGATAAAACCAATCGGCGCAAAAGAAAAGAACGACAAAGCCTCATATCCGGCATCAATCAACGCGTTTTGAATCACAAGATTGGGCGGCGTGCTGATTAACGTGAACATCCCCATACTGCTGGCGAAAGCCAATGGCATAAGGTAGCGGCGCGAGCTGATATTGGCGCCGGCCGCCATACTCATTATAATAGGCATCATCACTGCCACCGTACCTGTATTGCTTACAAACGCGCCGATAAAGGCGGTAGCGAGCATTACCAGTACAAACAGCTTATTTTCGTTATTGCCGGCGGTTTGCAAAATTTTGCTGCTTATCATTTTGGCAAGTCCTGTGCGGAATATGCCTGCTCCCACAATAAACAAGCCGATCATCATTATCACCACCGAATTGGAAAATCCGGCTAAAGCTTCGTGCGGAGTCAGTACGCCGCAAAGGACCAACGCCAACAACGCGCACACAGCGACCAAATCCGCCCGCGCTTTTCCTCTCATAAAAAAGAATGACGCGACAAATAGAATGATTAATGTGATAGTAGCAGGCGATAATAATGATAATAAATTCATATAGTGTGTTTTTTATCTTTTCAATTTTTCACGTATCCCAAAGATAAGAAATTCAATGATATTTAACAAGATCTTTGAATTAACAACATCAAACAACTAAGAATTGTTTAAAGAGTTTCTTGATTCGCCTCAATTATTTGAGTTCACGAGGACATTTTTAACTATTAATATTGTCATCAAAATAAAAAAAAATTGTCTTATATATGAGTTGAAAGTTTTGAGTTTTAAGTAATAAGTGTACAAGCGTGCTAGTGTACAAGTTTACAAGAGTTCTATCAAGCCAGTAAACTTGAACTCTAATAAACTACTTACTACTGTTACTTTTGTCACTTTTTTTTAACAATAAACCATTCGCAGCGCGATGCGATGATTAAAGAGGTCTTTGAAATGATGGAGTAGTTACAAGTTACGAGACAATGAAGAAGAATGACGCGAAGCGGTGTTACCTGAAAAGTGTTACTTTTGTCACCTTTTAAAGTTTTGAGAGCCTGTTAAAATTTTTATTGGTTCAATTACATTATACGAATGCGTCATCGAGGTCTTGTCGTGCGTCAGCCAACGCCGTTTACTTCATGGACGGGGTACCCGCAGGGCGAAAAAGGCGTAAAACGAAAACGTGTTTGAGCTTAGCCGCCGATTCGGATATAACAGCGTTTGGAGCGAGTTT
>JAISKQ010000234.1 GCA_031260865.1 Prevotella sp. | reverse complement strand
AAAGTCAAGCTCTTAGCCGAAAAGCATTCCTTCCAATACGCGATAGTAAAGATAAATAAGAGCCGTACCCGCTGGGGAAGCTGCTCTTCGATGAAAAATATAAATCTTTCGTTTTACGGTATGCTTTTGCCCGAATATCTGATCGACTTCGTTATCCTCCATGAGTTGTGCCATACCGTGGAAATGAATCATGGCGAAAAGTTTTGGGCGCTGTTGGATAAGGTTTCGGATGGCAGGTCTCACGAACTGACTCAAGAGTTGAAATCATTTAAGACGTTATTCTGATAATGATTCTTTGCCAAAACTGAGGGGCAGCAACACTTTAACGGATTCTACCTCGTAGATTTTGCTTTTGCCGTACATTATCATCTTTATTGCTTTGTCGAAGCGATTTTCGGCTTCCACTATCACTTGCCTGCAACCGCCACAAGGGCAGCAAGGAACATCCGTAAACTCACCGTCGTGAAAAGCCGCGATGGCGATAACTTCCACTGCTGTATTGGGATATTGGGCGTTTGCGTTGAATAGAGCCACCCTTTCCGCGCACAGTCCTGACGGATAAGCGGCGTTCTCCTGATTACTGCCGGTCATTATTTCTCCGTTGGTTAACATTACGGCGGCGCCTACCTGAAAATGGGAATATGGGGCATAAGCGTTTTTTGTCGCATTTTTTGCAAATTTTATAAGTTTTTTAATGCTTTCGGAAGCTTCTACATCATTATAAACTAATATCTTTGTATTCAAATTTAAACTTTTCATATTTATTGTTGTTTTGTGTAAAAAAAATATTCTAAAAATAAGAAAAAAGTGGATACTTCTATTACTCATAGTAAATTAATTGCATTTTTTATATTTATTTTTTTGTTCGCGACAACTGTTCATTCTCAGGAGAAACGCAATAAAGTATATGAAGATTATATCAATTTGTATAAAGATGCGGCTGTCAGTCAGATGAAAAAATATAATATTCCCGCGAGTATAACTCTTGCGCAGGGATTGTTGGAATCGGGAGCTGGAAAGGGCACTCTTGCAAAAAGCGCGAATAATCATTTTGGTATCAAATGTAATAGTGATTGGACAGGGGAAAAAGTATATAAAGATGACGATAACCCAAATGATTGTTTCAGAAAATATAAAAAAGCGGAGGAATCCTTTGACGATCATGCTGTTTTTTTGGGAAAGCCGAGATATAAAGACTTGTTTTCGTTAGATATAACCGACTACAAGAACTGGGCTAAAGGTTTGCAACAATCGGGATATGCCACCGATAAGGCTTATGCCAATAAATTGATTAAATTGATAGAAGATTACGAAATATATCAATTTGATAAGAAAGGTTTTTCTGTAGAAAAGATAAAACAAATAGAGGTACGTAAAGAAACGATAAAGGAGATTCGCCATACGCCGTATAAAACCCATGATCTGGTTTATGTAGTAGCCGAAGACGGCGATACATACGGAAATATTGCCGCCGAATTTAGCTTAAACGCGAAAGACATCGCTAAATATAATGAAGTGTCGCCGGATTTTCCTCTCAAGAAAGGCGATTTAGTTTATCTTGAGAAGAAAAAAACCAAAGCGGATAAACCATATTACGAACATGTGGTACAGATAGGGGAATCTATGCACAGCATATCCCAGTTATATGGAATCAAATTGGATTATTTATTAGAAATGAACAATAAAGGCTATGAATATACGCCGGTAGAGGGTGTCGTTTTAAAACTAAGATAAGTTTAAAAATTAAGAATTAAGAGAATAAACGCTATATCATACACCGTAGGGGCGTAATGTTTACAACCGATTATCAATATCGTGTGCAAACATTACGCCCTTTCTATTGACTGTTCGTTTTTTTTTGTACCGCGTATGTTCCTCTCTGTTTTTGGGGGAGGGTAGGGGGGACTGCTTACTGTTTAAGCCGCTTTGCGCGCGGTAAAAATCGTCAACAAAAAAGAACCAATAAAAATTTAAACAGTTTCTAAAATTATACTACTTTTATAGTTGTTATATCGAATCTTTAAATGTAAATCATATACAGATGAAAAAAAGTCTTCTATTTGCTTTATGCACAATTGTTTCGTTAGCGATTGGCGCGCAAGATAAAACAAAGTACCTTAAAGGCGCGGTACCGGAAATAGACGGAAAAGTTGTTTTTACCAAAACCATACAGGTAAAAGGACAAATCTCCGACAGTCAACTTTATACATTGATGGATAAATGGGCTAAAGAAAATTATGATATTCAAAAAGACGGGCTGAAAAACCGTGTTTTGCTTAGCAATCAGGAAACCAATACAATAGCTTGCTATGGGGAAAAATATTTTGAATTTAAGCGGAATGCTTTGGCATTAGATAGGGCTAAAATGACATATCAATTGATTTTGGGAATACAGGATGGCGCATGTAATGCTACGATAAGAACAATTAAGTACGATTATTCGGATAGCAAGAAATTGTTGGTCGCCGAAGAAATGATAACAGACGAGTACGCCTTAAATAAGAAAGGGGATAAGCTCAACCGCTATTACGACAAATTCAGGGAACATACAATTGATAGCGTAAACAGCATTTTCAAGTCGATAGATCTTTACCTTAACGGCTTTAGCTCCTCAGGCGCTGTCGTTTCCGGTGAGGTAAAACCAACTTCCGCCGTGTCGACTCCTGTTGTGGAAAAGAAGGTGGAACCGGCGCCGTTGCCGATTCAGAAAGTTGACGTAGAAGGAGCTGTGACAGTGGATACATCAGTTCTTCCGAGCCAACCGGCACAAATAGAATCTGTCACAATAACAGGAGTAGCGACAATGAACGGATATAGGCAAATAGCCCCGGATAAAATACCCGGAAATATTATAAAATTGTTGGGAGACTGGACGCTTATCACTTCGGGTACTGCCGACCAGTCCAATGTTATGACCGCCGGATGGGGCGGGCTGGGTATTTTTCTGGAAAAACCGGTTTCGTTCTGTTTTATTAACCCTGAGCATTACTCCATTCAAACAATGGATAAAGGGGAGACATATACGATCTCTTTCTATACAGAGGCATACAAGGACGCGTTAAGATATTGCGGATCGGTAAGCGGCCGCGACACCGATAAGATAAAGGGTTCGGGGCTTACCCCGATTAAGACGCCGTCAGGGGCAACCGCGTTCGCGGAAGCGTGGATGATATTCGAATGTAAAAAAATAGTGGAGCAGCCTATTCACAAGGATGCCATCGTGGATAAATCATTAACAAATAACTGGAATAAAGAAGGTTATCACAAAATGTATATTGGTGAAATAGTAAATGTTTGGATTAAATAAAATCAGATGAAAAAAATAGCATTAATTACCGGCGCTACTTCCGGCTTGGGACGGGCAATAGCCTTGCGACTGTCCAAGGAAGGTTATAACCTGATTATCACAGGTCGCCGTAAGGATCGTTTGGAAGAACTGGATAAGGAAATAAGTGTCAATTATGACTCTAATGTACTTCCTCTATGCTTCGACGTAAGGAAATATGATGAAGTGGAAAAAGCTTTAGGCAGTCTTCCCGTCGAATGGAAAAATATTGACATTCTCGTCAACAACGCGGGTTTAGCTGTCGGATTAGACCCTATCCACCAAGGGGTGGTAGATGACTGGGAACGTATGATAGACACCAATGTGAAAGGGTTGTTATATGTTACTCGTGTCGTTTCTCCGGGAATGGTAGAACGTAAATCGGGGCATATTATCAACATAGCTTCTATCGCGGGTAAAGGCGTCTATCCGAATGGAGGCGTTTATTGTGCGACCAAACATGCGGTTGACGCGTTAAGTCAGGGAATGCGTATGGATTTTTTACCCTATAATATCAAGGTGACTCAGATTTGTCCGGGAGCGGTTGAGACCGAATTTTCATTAGTCCGCTTCAAGGGAAACCAAGACAGAGCCGATCAGGTATATGTAGGGTTTGAAAATTTAGTGGCGGACGATATAGCGGAAGCTGTATTCTTCGCTGTGTCCCAGCCTGCCCATGTGGATATTCAGGACATGGTGGTAATGCCTACGGCGCAAGCTACCGGCAGTATGTTTCACAAGGAAGAGTAAACCATTTTCCTTCCGGTCCCCTCCAACCTTCCCTAAGGGGAGGCTTTCGCAAAGCGAGCAAATCGGGTCATAAGGAAACAGGGCAGCGTCATTGCGGGTCAAGCCCGTGGTGACGCTGTTTATCCATAGCATTTGAAATGATAAAAATATAGTAAGTAAAAAGAGTGAGAAAAATTTTTCAAAAAATCATCAAAAATTAACGATTTAAACCGCATTAAATTCAAAAAAAATTATCTAATATAAAATAGTTACAAGTTACGAGTTAGCCCCCCTTTGTCCCCCCAAGGGGGGAATACGCAAAGCGATGTTACTCGAAAACTGTTACTTTTGTCACCTTTTTAAGTTTTAAGTAATGAGTAGTAAGTAATGAGTATATTAAGAAGAATGGCGCGAAGCGATGTTGCCTGAAAAGTGTTACTTTTGTCACTTTTTTAAGTTTTAAGTAAAGAGTAGTAAGTAATGAGTAATATTAAGAAGAATGGCGCGAAGCGATGATGACCGAAAACTGTTACTTTTGTCACTTTTTTAAGTTTTAAGTAATGAGTAGTAAGTAATATTAAGAAGAATGGCGCAAAGCGATGATGACCGAAAACTGTTACTTTTGTCACCTTTTAGAACTCTAGTAAATTAGAACTCTATTAAACTATTTACTGAAAAGTGTTACCTTTGTCACTTTTTTAAGGGAGACTATTGGTTTTAAGTTGTTTACTGTTTATTATTGTCGCTTTGAGAATATCCTACTTGGAGGATTTAATGAGGCTTTGAAAAGATTATGCGCATAGATATTATAAGTGTTTTGCCGGAGATGTTTTCCGGATTGGTTGATTGCTCTATCCTGAAGAGGGCACAAGATAAGAAGCTGGTGGAGATAGTACTGCATAATTTGCGCGACTATACCACCAACAAGCACCGTCATGTGGATGATTATCCCTTTGGTGGAGAAGCCGGCATGGTGCTGCAAATAGAACCGATAGACAATGCCATTTCAGCATTGAAAGGGCAAAGGGAATACGATGAGATTATTTACACCTCGCCCGATGGCGAAGTTTTCAACCAGAAGATAGCTAATCAGTTATCCTCATGCGAAAATATCATTATCCTTTGCGGGCATTATAAGGGGATTGATTACCGTGTCAGGGAGCATCTGATAACCCGTGAAATATCCATAGGGGATTATGTGCTGACGGGGGGAGAGTTGGCTGCCGCCGTTATGGCGGACGCGGTTGTACGCCTTATACCGGGAGCGATAGGGGATGAGCAATCCGCCCTTTCCGATTCTTTTCAGGATAATTTACTGGCGCCGCCTGTCTATACACGTCCAGCGGAATATAAAGGTTGGCGCGTCCCCGATATTTTACTGTCGGGACATCAAGCCAAGATTGATGAATGGAAGTTGCGGCAGGCAATGGAACGTACCGAACGCCTGCGTCCCGATCTGTATGGAAAGGATGATTAGCGGGATTAAAATATAACCCTTACCGAAGCCCGTTCCGTTCCCGGAATCCATTTTGGACCCGATTGTATCAGGCGTACCGCTTCGTTGTCGCATGTGCCGCAAAGGCTGTAAATCACTTCAAAAAGAAATGGTTGACCATTTTCATTTACCGAAAACTCTACCGCTACCTTACCTTTTCGGTCTTTGCATGAATCATCGGTCGGTCGGCGAAGAGCGTTCTTCAGATACTGATTGTATTTCTCATATCCGCCTACAGGCTCAGGCTTCCCTTTTTGGATGCTTCCCGACGGATTGGCTTCATCCTTAAAATCCTCGGGGGCATATACGTCCATCATTTGGTTCGATTTATCGGATAGCATATCCAGCTCTTCCTCTATGGATGTGTCGGTATTGGCATCCACCCTGAATTGGCTGATGTTCGGTTTGTGCATTTTGGCTGTTTCGGTATTATGCATAGCTATCGCGGCTATATTTTCCACATAATACTCTTCAGGCACATATATATTGATAATCGTATTGCCGACCATATCCTGAGCATGCAGGTCGTTCGAGTCATGATAACCGATAATCATATATCCGGCTATGCCAAACACAACAACGGCACAGGCGGCGACACTTTGCCAAATAGGCTGACGCCTTTTTATCGTCTTCGATTTGATGTTCAGACGCTTCTGTATGTCCTTTATGCGCTCTGTATGATTGTCGTCGATGCTGTCGAAACCTTCTATCGCCTCATACATAAACGGATCTGTCATCGAATCCTTTTCAATTCGGTGAGCATCAGCGCCTTTCCGTTGTCCTTTTATATAGTCTATAAAACTCATTCTTTCAGATTTTTTTCGATGCAGATTCTTAAATTCCGTTTACCGTTTTGTATATAACTCTTTACGCTTTTCAGGTGAAACCCTGTCTCATCCACAATTTCCGCGTATGATTTGTCTTCATAGAAAAACTTTTCCACCGATACCCGCTGAGGATCAGGCAGGTTTTTCAAACACTTGTTCAGTACAATTTCCTTTTCTTCATCTATGTTCTCGCTTAATAGATCCAAAACGGCGTCGGATTCCATAAGTTGAGAGTCGAAATTTACTATGATTTCCCTCTTATTTTCTCTCAGAATGTGGAAGCAGTGGTTTTTAACCACGCTGTACAGCCAGTTCCTGAAAACTTTGATTTCATAGCCGTGTATTTTCTGCGACAAACTTTCATATATGTCAATCACGGCATCTTGTGCTTCTTCGGGGTTTTGCAGGTATTTCAGGCATAAACCGTATATAAGCGGAATATACCGTTCGTAAAGCTCTTGGAAATACTCCGCTTCA
>JAISKQ010000215.1 GCA_031260865.1 Prevotella sp. | reverse complement strand
TTTCCGCTATCGACATTCGCTTTAACGTCTAATATACCATTGACGTAGATAGAACAAGTACCCGCTTTTGAATCCACCACACAAGCTATGTGATACCATGTATTATTCTTGAACGAATATTTGGTTTCGATTTCTACGCCTCCATGAGGTTTGATACTGAATTTATCATAACGACCGGCGCCTCCATCAGCAGCAAAACGAGTATATATCAAATCATTATCATTTGTACCGTTGTTGGCGTTGAATATTGCTTGATTATTATTACCTTGCGCGATACCATTGCCATCTACTTTGATAAGAAATTCCACGGTATAATCCGTCACTACGATAGGGCTTTCTTGATTTTTCATTCTTACACCGTTACCATTCGACAAAACAGGGACATCGGCTATCGGTGTCGGAACAATCAAGTAGATAAAATAATTGGATCCGCTTAACACAGAGGCGTTACTACCTTTTACCGATTGAATAGCCACCGGTACCGCGTAGGTGAGTCCGGTTTTACCCAGTTCGGGAGAGAGAGGTTTTACATTCAAGATGATAGACGAGGCAAGACTTGAACCTACTTCGACAACTGCTTCGTTAGAAGAAAGTTCGTAAAAATCCGCCGGCAACATGGCATAACCCGTCGCGTTTGTTTCGTTATAGGAGTTGAGTACGTTTTCGTCCACGCCAACCGTAACCGTTGTTCGCGTATTGGATTCTTTAGCCATTCGCACCTGTATCGGCATACTTGCTCCCGTTATATTGTCCACTGTCACGCGTTGCGTATTTATATTGCTCACACTCGCGAAGTAAACGCTGTTGTCGATAGCGTTGTTTGCGGCGTCGTCACCGCAACCGTATGCTAATAATAATGTCAATAAAGACATTACCCACATTTTTGTTTTTATTATATTCTTCATTGTGATCTGTTTAAAAAATTATTACCTGTTAGTTTCCTTTTTTACTCGCTGGATTCATAATCTGAATGTTTCGCCGAGTAAATGGATAGAAGCCATCTTCTTTGGCCGCGGTATATCCGTATTCGATATGATAAACGCCACTACCGCCTTTGGCATATCGTTTACCGTTTATCAACGGTTCCCACGCAGCCATTCCAACAGTGTATGAAAGAACAGTTGTTCCGTCTTCCTGCGTAAACGGCAATCCTCCGTTAAGAGCGGTTTGCCCATGTTCGAAACTGTCGGTAACAATAAATTTTTTCGCTACGTCCGCGACTGTTAATTCTTCACTGGCATAGCTATTGATAATGTAACCCAACCGGTTGTTCAAAACAGTATAATTCGACCCTACCTGCCAAGCATAAGCCTGATTGATAAACCAGTCGAAATAGGGAGCTATCTCTTTAGACACGCTGTTACCCATAGAATAATCGCCGAAAAAGTCCAGAGCCAGTAATTTACCCGTTCCTGATTTCGGACCTAAATATTTACCCAGTTCTTCAATAAATACTTTCCATCGGTATTGTCCTCTCATTAAATCGCCATCGCCCTCAAAGTCAATATCTAAACCATCGTATCCGAGGGAAAGGATCGTATCGGCGATAGCAGCGGCATATTTGCGTATGGCCACTTTCTGCTCATCGTTAGGTTCTGCATTTTGAGACGTAGCGGAAGGATTCCATCCCCAATATTCATTTAAGTCCACTCCGTCCGGCGTAATCCCTTGTCCCACACTTTGGGTAAAAAGAGTCGCCATAACTTTTGTCCCTTTCACTTGTTGCACATATTTCAAGTCTTTTTGTCTGGCATCGGTCATTGTTTTCCAATCGCCCCAGATGGACACCATATCCAAACTGTCGGGTAAACCTGCCAAGCTGCCTACCATAGAGGCTCCTTCCCCGTTCCAGCCACCGAACCAGCCGAAGCTGACCTGCCTATCGCCGGCAGTGGCTTTCCATAATCTCAGATTGGCATAATACTCTGCCGATCTTTCCGGCGTTTCAAAGTTATCCGCTTCTACTTCCGTCCATTTTTCGCAAGAGCAAAAGATAGCACAGAAAAGCATTACGGGTAGTATATTGATAATAAATTTTTTCATCATTTTAATTATTGATTGTTAGTAATCTATTATTTATTAGGCTTTTTATCCCACCATAGTTTGGTTCCGTAAACATCGGCTCCGCCAAGTAAAGATACCGCGCCGGCATAATTGGCCGCGTTGTTTATCTTTTCTTTTGGTTCGAAAGGAATACGCGCGGCAACGGTCGTCAAAGAGGCTTCGGTACTTCTGTTCACTTCCACAGGGAAGAACCGAGGATAGCCTGTTCTACGGTAATCGCACCAAGCTTCTGTACCTAAAGGCCACATGGCAATCCATTTTTGAGTAATCAAGCGTTCCAATTTAACCTCTTCGGTAGCGGAATTGTCCCATTTTATGGTAATGGTGCTTATCGCCGGTGAAGCATGAAGCGGGTCGTTGCAAGCCGCCGGTTTATCGGCGCTATTTGCAAGGTAAGCATCAACGCCGGTAGTAGCGTGTTCTTCAAATGAAAGTTTTATAGCATCGTTGTATAAACTTTCTACTGTTCCGGCTCCCATGTTCCAACCGCGTAACGCTCCTTCGGCTTTCAAGAAAGCCACTTCCGCCGCGTTCATCCACAGCGTCTCGTCTGCTTCGGCGAATTTTGGTATCGAATAGTCTTGCACCGACGCTTTGGAAGTAACATTAACGCCCGAGCGTAATCCAACATAGTTACCTGTGCTGTTTGTTCCAAAATAAGCCGCTCTACGAGGGTCGTTATATCCATTCATATACGAAACGAGATCGGCGCAAGTTCTTGTGTCGCCCCAATTCGTCGCCACTTGGTAAATGCCGTTAGGCTTATATATAAGACTCGCGTTATCGCTATTTGTAGCGAAGACGCCGATGGGATGGCTTACGGCTTCTTCTGCTTTTTGCTTAGCCAGCGTTGGGTTGGCATACACAATACGCATGGCAAGACGCAATTTCAGCGAGTTCGCGAATTTCACCCATTGTTTAAAATCGCTGCCATACACTTTATCGAAATCCGCCATTGGTCTATCATTAGGGAAAGCCAAAGCATAAACGGTCAGTTCGTCGATAGCTTTGTCAAGGTCTTCAAAGAAATGGTTATACACTTCTTCCTGGCTGTCGTACGCCACCGTAATACTATTTCCCTTTATTTGAGAATACGGAATAGGACCATAGATGTCGGTCAAACGTTGCATCTTAGCTACCCGTAATATCTGTGCCCACGCAAAGATCACCCCTTCGCCGTTGGTTTTGTTTCTCACCTCGATCCATGCGGGATAGAAGGATGAAAGGGTACGAAAAGGCGACCCTACCCAATCTTCGACAGCATTGAATGTAGCGAAGTGATTGTCCCACTTATTAGATATGCTCATATAGCGTCCATAGACATCACCAATAAAATTTTGGTCTATTTGGTAAGCATTTTCCTGCGCGGGATACACCGAGTTTAGCATTTGACCGAAATACGCGCCTGTGCTCAGTTTTCCCGGCAGGTATTCGGGCGTGTTAATATCTTCATAATCCATACATGAAGAAAGGAAAAACGTTGCAAACAATGACATTACAACATATTTAGTATATTTTGAATACTGTTTCATAATACTTTTTAGTTGATGTTAATAATTAAAAATCAAATTTCACCTTAAATCCAAGGTTTCTCAGACTTGGCGCCATCATAAAGTCCAACCCTTGATAATAGTTGCTGGTAGAAGCAATCGATTCGGGATCGTACGGAGCTTTGTTGTATATCATCAACAGATTAGTACCGACAAGTGACACGGACATTCTGGTCACATCACCCAGCCATTTGCGCGGGATGGTATAGCCTATGCTCACTTCTTGCAAGCGAACGTTGGACGCGTCGTAAACATAATGAGAATGTATCCCATTTTTGCCGCCTACGGTCTGATACCAAGTGTTCGCGTCCACTCTACCATTGTTTACAGCGAAACCGCCGTTGTCGCGGGCAATAGCGGAAGCTTCACTTACGCCGTAGCCATCAAGAATAGCCTGTGTATAAGAAACGCCTTTACCTCCCAAACGCGCGGCGATTACGAAGTCAAGGTTAACGCCTTTATAAGAGAATCCGTTGCGGAAACCCATATTCCATTTAGGCAACACGCTGCCTACTTTTTGTAAATAATCTTCCGAAGCCATAGCGCCGGTGTTAGGGTCTATCCAAATATCGCCGTTTTCGTCACGTTTAATCACGGATGTTGTCCACAAGTCACCCAGTGAACCACCTTTTTTGAGCATGATAAGCGCGGAACCAATGCGGGTCTTTTCTATTTGATCCAAATTGATCGTTTCGCCTTCGGTATTCACATAAGAACCCAAGTCGATGACTTTGTTAACGTTGGTGCTTGCCGTGAAAGACGAATTCCATGTAAAGTCACCCCATTTTTGAGTGAAACCTAAAGCCGCTTCAATACCTTTGTTCTCGATATTACCCGTTTGCGCGATAATAGAGGAATAACCTGACGAAGCCGATACCGGTACAGTGATTGTTTGATTATAAGTATTCGATTTGTAGAGTGTCACGTTCAAATTGAAGCGGTTTCCCCAGAATCGTGTATCTAATCCTACTTCATACGATTTAGTCTTTTCAGGATATAATTTCGAGATAGGCATATAGGTTACCGTATTCCATGCTCCATCTGCTTCGTTATATATATAGTGAGGAATAGACAGTTGCGGATTGATGGAATTACCCACCGATGCATACGAACCGCGCACTTTCAAATAATTAAAAAACGTTGGTAATTTCACCATTTCGGAAATCACGCCGCTTAGTCCGACAGACGGATAAAAGAACGATGGATCAGGCATATTCGCCAAGGCTGAATCCCAATCGTTACGACCGGTTAAAGTCAAATACAACATACTCTTCCAACCTAATTCCACGTTGGCAAAAACCGATTGAGTCTGCTGTCTTACCTGCGATTCGAGTGTCATACATTTCGGATCGTTTCGGTCAATGTTTCTTAACGCGAACAAATTCGGTTCATTTCCTAAGTTTCCGGTAAAACCTGTCCGTTCCGAGCGGACATCATAAAAACTTGCACCGATGTTAGCTGTTAAATTCAAGTCATAATCAAGATACTTATTGATATTAACCAAGAAGTCGGCGTAAGTTGAGTTATCTATAATTTCATTTCTGGAATAGCTACCGTTATTCCCCGCCAACAGAGGCATTGTACTCGCGTACAGTTTTTTTACTTCTTTGGCGACGGCGTTATCTATTTTTACACGACCCACCAAATTCATCCATGGCAATACATCGTACGTCAAATTGGCGTTAACCATATAACGGCTTCTGTTTGTGTTAAATAGATTCCGGTAGGCTGTCCAGAAAGGATTCTGCAATGTGAGCGCTTCATCGCCCCACTGCCAGCGTTGAGTATTAATATCGCGACCCGGATTATATTCTTCGTACTGACGTACTTGATCGAAATTTTCTCCTCTCGGATAAGTGTAAACAGCCGGTATCGGATTGAAGTATTCACCCTGAGCCGTCATGTTTTGATTATCTTGAGTAATATAATTAATTCCGAAATCAAAAGTCATTTTGTCGTTCAAAAACGAGCTGGTATTTCGTAACGATACATTATAACGATTGTATTCATTATTAGGAATGATTCCTTCAGCATTGGTAGAAGCCAACGAAACGTAGGTTTGATTTTTGTCAGTACCCCAAGAAATGGAAGCTGAATTTTGCACGTTTGAGCCGGTATTGAAAAAATCAGCCGGATCATAATTGGAAGGAGTGGCTAATTTATTACCCCAACTTTGGTATTCTCCAATCTTGTTGCCGTATGTATTTTGAAATTTAGGCAATACAAACGGCGTCATAAAGGAAGTTTGATTGGAAATGGTTACTTTAACTTTTCCGGCCTGTCCTTTTTTGGTTGTGATCACAATGGCTCCGTTAGCCGCGCTGGAACCGTAAAGAGCGGCCGCGGCAGGACCGGTAAGTACCGTCATCCCTTCGATGTCTTCCGGGTTGATATCGGCAATGCCCTCACTACCTGATGGCTGAGACGAAAACACACCCGCGCCTTCATCCACGGAACCTTTGGAAATATTGTTCATCGGTACGCCGTCGATCACATAAAGGACATTGTTTGAGCCTTCTATGGATTTGGAACCACGAATAATAACTTTGGTAGCGCCACCAATACCTGTGGAAGAGGAGTTTATATTCAACCCCGCTACTTTTCCAATCATGGAATTCATGAAGTTGGCGTCTTTTACTGTGTTAACGGCGTCAGCTCCAATTTTTTGCGCATTGTAGCTAAGCGCCTTTTCCGAGCGTTTGATACCCAAAGCGGTTACAACGACATCGTCTAATACTGTTTCGTTTTCCACAAGTACAATACTAAAATCGGTATTCGTCCCAACTGTTTTTTCTTGAGTGTTATATCCTACATAAGAAAATATCAGTACATTCTGAGATGAAGCGTTCAGAGAGAATTTACCATCCAAATCGGTCATTGTGCCTGTTGATGTTCCTTTGATAGAAACACTGACTCCGATAAGGGGCTCTCCGGATTTGTCTCGTATAGTCCCTGTTATTTTTTTGTCTTGTTGTGTGATACTACTCTCTTCTTGAGTATTTTTTTCTTTTTTATTTGATAAGATGATATGCGTACCTTCCATCAAATAATCGATCTTCGTGTTTTTGAACATATCGTTCAATAAACCGGAAACAGGTTTATTACTGGCATTTACCGACACAACCTGTTTTGTCTCCACCTGATTATTATAAATAAACAGATAATCCGTTTGCTTTTCAATTTCAGTCAGTACTTTTCCCAACTGAACGTTCTTCTGGTTGATCGTTACCCTTGCATTTTGGGAATATGAATTCCCCGCGTAAACAGAGAGCATTCCGAATAGAAGGAATAAAGTCGTTAATTTCATAATTCTAAAAAAAAGTTTATTTTTTTTATTTTTTTGCGAAAAATGGTCTTGAAAAATATTATTTTCCATAGATTTACATTATTATTAGTTAATATGATCTGATAAATTGTATTAATTGTCCTGCCAACAAGTGCTGCAACACTTGTTGGCTTTTATTTTATCCTCTATTTGTTATCTCATAGGCAATCATGGTTTTTATGTAGATTAGAATAATTTAAAATTCATTTTATTACGATTCTATATGTAACAACATCCGAATTGAACACATCCCTAGTGAAAATATTGATTTTTTTTAAAAAAAAAAGAATAAAACGACACAATAGAGGAAAACTGACAAGCCCGAATTCTTGTGAAAAAATCTAAATTGCTTCCGGCTTTAACCGAACTAATAATCTATAGAAGTTCGGTAAAAATTGAAATCCACTCTGTTTATGCGAGTTACGAGGAACAACGAAAAAAAATCATTTTTTTCATAAAAAGCGCCTAAATATGTTATTTTTTTAAAACAAAATTATCTAATGTATATAAAAGAGTTACAAGTTACGAGTTACAAGAGTTCTGGCATGCAAGTAAACTTGAATTCTATTAAACTATTTACTAACTGTTCCCTAAAAAAGGTCTTTGATATATTGAAATAGTTACGAGTTACAAGGCAATGAGAGAATGGACGAAAAAAGAGACATAGAAAATAGGTAGGAAAATCTGTCACCTTTGTCACTTTTTAAGTTTTGAGTTTACAAGTGTACAAGGTTACAAGAGTTCTAACATGCTATTAAACTTAAATTCCGGAACTTTTGTTACCTGAAAAGTGTTACTTTTGTCACTTTTTTCAATCAGCCGTCTCCTCCACTACTTTTCGGGTTGAGCCGTGATGAAGAAAGTGGGGCACTGAAAACTGTCACCTTTGTCACTTTTTTCAATCAGCCGTCTCCGCCACTACTTTTCGGGTTGAGCCGTGATGAAGAAAGTAGGGCACTGAAAACTGTCACCTTTGTCACTTTTTTCAATCAGCCGTCTCCTCCACTACTTTTCGGGTTGAGCCGTGATGAAGAAGGTGGGGCACTGAAAACTGTCACCTTTGTCACTTTTTTCAATCAGCCGTCTCCGCCACTACTTTTCGGGTTGAGCCGTGCCCCTTTCGTCCCTCCTTTGGAAGATGAAAGGATGCACAAAAAAAATAAGGCTGCCTAATTCTTTAGGCAACCTCATTTTATATCTTAACCGGTGATCGGCTTGGTAGTCCCAGGCAGATTTGAACTGCCGACCTCTACATTATCAGTGTAGCGCTCTAACCAACTGAGCTATAGGACTGGCTTCTTGTTTCCACCTGAAACTGCTGTACAG
>JAISKQ010000180.1 GCA_031260865.1 Prevotella sp. | reverse complement strand
AGTTCCGGATTATAATAAAGGTACAACGGAGCTGAAGGGTAAGTCACATCCACTGTTCCGATAGAGCCATTACTGAAGTTTTCTTTCGACAACCATAACAGATCCTTATTCGGAGCTTCCACTAATTTATGAGCGGAAATCGACTGTCGATATGCCAAAGCGCATAGTTCCGCGTATTCCTTGCCTCCTGTAGCAGCGGCATCTTTCATCAATCGCGCGTCGAAGTCGGCGCATTTAGCCATTATCGAAGAATATTCATTCACAGCGGCTTGTATCTGATCCGTAATCGTCAATTTGCCGCTACGATTCCAGTAAGGACGAAGATTTTCATGGAAATATTGGATAGAAAATAAATCATCGTAAGCCAGCATTACATATCCGGTGGAATAATTCGCGCCAACCGTACCCAGCTTATGCGCAATGGATAAGGCTTCCATATTTTCGGTAAGGTCACCGATCGCGCTTGGTTTGTATGTATTGTCCAATGCTCCTTTATTCACAAATTGATCTTGTACATCAGAGGCAACGCCAATCGCGGAAGTCACATTTTTCTGCTTAGGAGCCGCGAAGTAAACGTATCCCCAATCGATACGGATATTGTCGCCGGATTTACCAAGAACCTCTTGTGATTTTGTTCCCGACTTCAACAGGATCAGATTGCCGTTATCAACATATTCACTTCTTATTGGTTGATGAACAAGGTTCTGCGCCCATTGCGGACTACCTTCAAAGTAAATGGATACATTATGTTTCTTACCATCTATCGCCTTAACCTGATAAGTCATATAGTTTACTGGACGTGATATTAAATCAAGATTATCCATCAACAATGGAGCTGTGAATATCAAATCTAATTGCACGCCGCCACTTTCGAAGCTATAGAATGTGCGTGTAGGCAATACATTCACGCTTTTTTGTTGAGCCGTTTTAGAAAACCTTTGCTGATTATCTTTGCGCATCCAAACGCCAAAATCAAGGAAACTTTCGCCGCCGCCATCGTTACAATGCGCGGCAATAAGGTTTTTACCCGGTTTCAAGAATTTTTTAGCTTCATCGGAAATACGCTGTATAACGCCGGAACGCGCCGAATTTCCTGTGTTTACTACTTGATGACCATTGAGATAGATTTCCACCCCGTCATCGTGGGAATATTCGATGAAAAGATCCCGCTCAAGTGTAGCGGCATCTATATTTACTTCCCTGCGAACCCAAATATCCGGAGTTCTCCATCTGGTGACAGCTTTTAAACGTCCCGGCGAGCCAAATGATCCTTTTCCCTCTTTCCATGCGGAATCGTTATAACCTTCAGCCGTCCATTCTCCTTCAGGAGTATCGGTCGTATAGCGCGCCGCCCATTGTTCTTTTTCGTATGTAGGAACAACAAGTTGCATAGGGACTTTTTCTTCTCCCATAAAACGGTAGTTTTGACCATCTACCTGTATGACGCCAATCAGTTGCTGATCTTGTCCTGTCCAGTGATGAATAGGTCCGTCATAAAGATTGTCGTTGAACGACCACCCACTTGTATAAGGGTCGATGGTGATAAGCGGATAAGCCGGAGCACGCAGGTCAACCTTTGTTGTAGGCTGATAAACAGTGTTCTTTTGAGCGTATCCCATAAGGGAAACCCCAAGCAAAGCCATGACGTAAATGTGTTTAATTTTCATGTGTTTAATTTATAGATTAATATATAATACTTAGATAATGAACAATAAAACCAATGGTTATCCCTTCGTTTACCAAGGGGTTTATAACTCCGTGTATCCTGTGATACGATACTCCGTATTACTCCGTGGTTAAAAACAAACAGCGACAAAAACCAACACTCCTAAATTAATAATTATAAACTGTAACCCAACAACTTAATTGTTAAAAAGTAACAAAAGTAACAGTTTTCAGTAAGTAGTGTACTAAAGTTCAAGTGTACTAAAGTTCTAAAAAGGTGACAAAAGTAACAGTAGTAAGTAGTTTACTAGAGTTCAAGTGTACTAGATTTCAAGTAATGCCTTCCTGTAAAAAAGGTGACAAAAGTAACTGTTTTTAGTCAACTAGAGTTCAAGAATTCAAGTTTACTAGCTTGCTAGAACTCTTGTAAACTTGTACACTGGTAAACCCAAAACTTAAAAAGGTGACAAAAGTAACAGTTTTCGGGTAACACCGCTTCGCTCCATTCTTCTCCTTGTAAACTTGCTCGCTTGCAAGCTTGTAAACTCAAAACTCAAAACTCAAAAAAGGTGACAAAAGTAACACTTTTAAGTCGTCATTGCTTTGCGCCATTTTTCTTGTATACTTGTACACTCATTACTTTCTCCTTATTACTTATTACTCAAAACTCTCAATTCCTTCTTGTAACTTTAACTCGTAACTTCTTACATAAAACTTATTACTCAAAACTCATTACTTACAACTCATCTACATATAGATAATTTTCTTTAAAAAAAATAACATGCTTAGGCGCTTTTTATGAAAAAAAATTGAACTTTTTCGTTGTTTCGTCCCTGTTATCCATTCCGCTTTAATATTGGCTTGCATCCAATCTATATACTCAGGCTTGTCGCCATCCTCAATCAGGCGAACTATATATTGAGCGAATATAGCTCCAGATATACCTTGTTCTATTAGTATATTATACGAACAGAAATTCCATCAGGATTATTTTCAAACTTGACCAAAACCGTATTGCTGTTTTTATCCCATTCCCATGAAGCGGCGGTTAATCGGCTGCCGTCAGGATTATCCACGATACAATCTTTAGGCTTATTAGGCAATAATATCCGCGTTACATTTGATGTTTCTATCGGACTTTTAGCAATGAAAGAATAAGAACCTTTTTCACGTTTTTCATCGCTTACCCTCGCGGCGGTAGCCAAAACCTTAGGCGTTTTCTTGTCTTTTACACTTTTAATATTGAAAAGCATCGATTGATTGCCCGGTTGTACGGCTTTCTCCGTTAAAACCGGAAGTCGCGGATCGAACAAATCAATAAACAAACCTTTTAGTATAAATGGATTATCGCTTACGCTTTCATCCAACACAGAAATCAGTTCATAGTTGCCGCGCGTCAAATGGAAATTATTCTTGAACAGAAGATCGGATTTAGTTACATTCTTGTATAAATTTTGAACAATACCCAACAATTTGGCATCGCCTTTCTCCGTTAAGATATATTCTTTCGGATCCTGACGGATTATATACAAAATCCCCTTCCCTATCTTATATTCGCCTTC
>JAISKQ010000107.1 GCA_031260865.1 Prevotella sp. | reverse complement strand
GGTTACGGCTCTGCTCGAAAAAGGAGATGATAAAAGAGCGTTGATAGCCCTTGACGCGTGTGTGAAAAAAATACCGGGCAACACAGTGCCTCGCAGCAACGAATCGGTTGTTTACGTGGAAGCCTATTATCAATTGGGACAACAGGAAAAAGCCATGAAGATCATTGACGAGATAATGTATCGGACAAATGGCTCTTTGCAATGGTACGCGAGCATGAAGCCGGAAGATATGGTTACATGCGGCTCCGATATTCGCGACTATATGAATACCGAAATCCAGATATTGGATATATACCAACGTTACGATAGGGTGAAATATAAAGCTCTTCTTGACAAGCTGATAAAGTTAAATGATTTCTATATGAGTAACGGTGTAAATTTCGGCGAAAAAAGCAATCCGTTGGATTACTTGATGCGCGTGACAATGAGAGGTTTTTATCTGTCGGGCGAAGATACGGTAATCGAAAAGGAAGAGCACGCGATGGCTGAACGTATCGCGGGTCTTATGCAAAGATACAATCCGAAACTTTTACAAAAATACCAAGCTAATTAAAACATTATAAGTAAACGGACAGATTTTTAAGATAATTCATGAAAATCTGTTCGTTTACAACTGTTTGTCATGTTGATAGAACAACCCCCTAAAATATATAGACTGCTCTTTCCCGGAGCTGTTTGGCGAAGGCCAATAAAAGGCGAGAAAACCGTTTATCTTACGTTTGATGATGGACCCATACCCGAAATTACTCCATGGGTATTGGATTTGCTGGATAAATATGAAATTAAGGCTACATTCTTCTGTGTAGGCGACAATGTACGGAAGCATCCCGATATTTATAAAATGGTGCTCGACAGAGGTCACCGCGTAGGGAATCATACATTTAACCATGTGCAGGGGATACGGAAGTTTTCGAAAAGATATTTGGAAAATACCCGCTTAGCTTCCGAATACATATCTTCCGATCTGTTCAGACCGCCGCATGGACACATGCGTTTACCTCAGTTTTTTACATTACGGCGTTATTATAAAATTATAATGTGGGATGTGGTTACCCGGGATTACAGTAAGTTGCTGGCTCCCGAAGAGGTGTTTGACAACGTAAAGAAATACACCCGCGATGGGTCTGTTATTGTTTTCCATGATTCGCTGAAGGCTGAAAAAAACATGAAATACGCGTTGCCCCGCGGTATAGAATGGCTGAAAGAACAAGGTTATACTTTCAAGCTAATATAAAAAATTTAGACTGCACATTGCTTGTTGAAAAGCAATAGACGAAAAAATCACATAAATTTAGAAGGATGCAACTTTTTGAAATGAAGTTGCATCATAGTATATAGAGAGTAAGACCAATGGACGAAACAGAGTTAATTGCCGGATGCAAACGTGGCGAACTATGGGCGCGTAAAAAGATATACGAGCTATATGCTTCCACCATGATGAGTGTCTGCGTGAGGTATATTAACAATCAGGAGACGGCAAAGGATTTACTTCAAGATGGCTTTATCAAAGTATTCACAAAAATCGACACCTATTCGGGTTCCGGTTCATTTAGAGGATGGATGCGTCGGGTTTTTGCAACTACAGCCCTTGAATATCTTCGCCATAACGATGCCTTGCGAGTGAGTTTCGACATTGATGGACTTAATGATACAATAGAAAATATGGAGGCGTCGGTCGTGGATCAACTCTCTGCCGACGATATATTGGCATGTATCGCCGGGTTGCCTAATGGTTATCGTACCGTATTTAATTTATATGCTATTGAGGGATACTCCCATAGCGAGATAGCGGATATGCTAAATATCAACGAAAGCACTTCCCGTTCGCAGTTTATCAGGGCGCGGAAAGTTTTACAAAGGAATGTAGAATCATTAATAATGCATGAAAATGCAAGACAAAGAAAAATATAAAAATCAACCGGACGATTTCAGCAAGCGGATAAGGCAAAAACTGGAAGCTCACAGAATGCCTGTCGATGAAGACTGCTGGAGCAATATCGAGCTGCAATTGAAGACGAAGAAGAAAGGGCGTCTCGCATGGTGGCTTGCAGGTTCCGCAGCGGTAGCGGCGGTATTATTGACGATTCTGTTCTTCCCTCAGGCAAACATCGATAGCTTTCGATTGGATGCTCCCGATACTGAAGCATCTGTAGATTCTATTTCGGTACAACACAATGAAATAATGAATTCCACAGATGATACGGCTAATGAACCGAAAAAGATAGAAAAAGACATTAAGATAATAAAATCCACCGGAAGCGTCCGATTGATTTCCCGACAGGCAAGTGAAAATGTATCAATAGAAAATGGTTCATCCGGCAAAACGAAACCCGTTGAAAATACGCTGTTAATGATTGATACCGTACAACTTGCCGCTATTGGCAATTCTCTCACAATAGCGGATACTGAAAATGAATCTGAACTGCCGGCGGCAGATTCTGTCCCGTCTCTGCGTGATAAGATGATTGAAGAAGAGAATAAATCGACTAAAATTTTAATTGAAAAGACAAAGAAACAGGACAAATGGCTGTTAGCCGCGTCTTTCTCCTCAGGGGGGAACTCATCATTCGGAGGGAGGACTTATAAAGATTACGGCTTATTAAACCCCTTACCTCCGACTTGGGAAGATAGCCCAAACTCGAATCCAATTCCTAATGATGACAAAATACTTTCGTATGAAGACTTCACGAATATAAATCATTCCATGCCGTTATCATTTGGTCTAAGTGTACGCGCTAATTTGAATGACCGTATCGGGTTGGAGTCGGGATTAATATACACATACCTTTCTTCCCGGTTCAGCAAAGACGGAAAGTCTATGTGCAATGCCAAGCAGGAATTACATTATTTGGGGATTCCGGTCAATGTAGTCGTTTATTTATGGAACAGACCCAACTGGAATGTTTATGTATCGGCTGGAGGGATGGTGGAAAAAGGTCTCAAAATGAATTATAATCAAAGTACGGCAAAAGGAAACAACCCGCCTTCGGAACTCTCGGTGAAAAAAAATATAGACGGATTACAGTGGTCTATAAACGCTTCTGTAGGCGTCGCGTACAGATTTTATAAAAATTGGGAATTGTATTTTGAACCTCGTTATTCTCATTTCTTCGACAATGACCAACCGCTAAGTATCCGTACCGAGAACTCTCAGACCGTTGGCATTAGCGCCGGACTCCGGTATGAATTTTAAATAGAAGGTCAAGAGAAAAACTCGGCTTTCAATCGCCGTCTAAAAATAACGCGTCTTGGTTGTAATTTGTCGCGGTTAGAACTTGAATCCGCCGCCTTACCAACAAAGAGTTCCGATAATCCGGAATCCTGATTAATTTATTATCTTTGTAAAAGAAATAAACAATACAGATTCCAATATGAAGATTCTTTTGATTGGCGAATACAGCAGGGTACACTTAACCTTGGCTGAAGGATTGCGAAGTTTGGGACATGAGGTCGTAGTAGCCTCTGACGGCGACGGATTTAAGAATTATCCAAGGGATATAGACTTATCCCGGAAAAGTTCGGGAATCATTGACACGCTCTCCAGTTTATTGTCTGTCACAGGCAAATTCGGAAAATTCAAAGGTTATGACGTCGTGCAGCTTATTAATCCATGTTTCACAACCCAGAATGTACGTGTGAACAATCATCTTTACCAGAATCTGAAGAAAAACAATAAGAAAGTTTTCCTCGGCGCTTTTGGGGATGATTCGTATTGGGTACGGGCTTGCCTTGGGAATGAGATATTTGACTATTCGGAATTTTTTGTTGATGGGCAAGCTATTAACATCGATTTTAATCAACGCTTTATCGACAAATGGGTAGATACGCCGCTGGAAGCCTCCAATAAAATGATGGCGCGAACATCGGACGGCATCGCGGCTTGCCTGTATGAATACTATGTTGCTTACGAACCGTTTTTCGCCGACAAAGTCCGCTACATTCCATTACCGCTGAATACCTCTCAGATAGAATTTCAGCCAATCGTTGAAGAACCGGAAAAAGTGAATTTCTTTATCGGAATCAACAAAGTCAGAGAAAAGTTTAAGGGCACTGATGTGATGGAGAAAGCATTAGCCAGAGTTAAAGACAAGTACCCCGACAAGGTGATTGTGACAAGGGTAGAATCGGTAAGCTACGACGTTTACCAACAACTTATGTCGCAAGCCCATGTCGTACTCGACCAGCTATATTCCCACACGCCTGCCATGAACGCCTTGTTGGCGATGGCACAGGGAAAAGTATTGGTAGGTGGAGGCGAACCTTATATTTATGAGCTGTATGGCGAATACGACAACCGCCCTATCATCAATGTGCATCCTACCGAAGATGATGTTTTCGACAAATTGGAATGGATAGTACTGAACAAAAAAGAAATTCCCGAAATATCCCGCAAGAGCAGATTATTTGTGGAAAAAAACCACGACTATTTGACTGTATCAAAGAAATATCTTGATTTCTGGGATAAATAATTGATTATAAGTATAATAAATAATAATAAAGATATAGTTGAATAATATGAAAAATATTTTAGGATTGTTACTCGCAGTATTCTTCTTTACAACTGCCGGTGCTCAACGTTTAGAACTTACGGACATTAATTCGGGTAAATATTCCGCGCGCGGCGTTCAGCCTGTCGTATCATCCGCTGATGGCGAATCTTACTTTCAGGCGGATAACAGCTATACGATGATTGTTAAATATTCCTATAAAACAGGATTACCGACAGACACAATCTTTAATGTGAAAAAAGCCCGTGAATGTACGCTCGGTTCATTTCAGGGATTCCTGATAAGCCCGGACGAAAAGCGATTATTGGTGTACAATGATTATGAACCTATATACAGGCATTCGTACAAAGCGAATTATTACTATTACGATATACGACGTAATTTGGTTCGTAAACTTACCGAGAATAAAGAAAAGCAATCTATCCCCACATTCTCTCATGACGGGCGTATGCTTGCTTATGTAATAAATAACAATATATGGCTGGCTAAATTCGACTATGAGACCGAATCGCAGGTAACCAAAGACGGCGAATTAGGCAAGATCATAAATGGCGGGACAGACTGGGTGTACGAAGAAGAGTTTGCGACCACGTCTTTGATGGATTTCTCGGCGGACGGACGCTTGTTAGCTTTTGTTCGCTTCGATGAAACCAATGTACCCGAATATTCGATGCAGAAATATGAGAATAATTTATACCCGACTTCATTTTCTTTTAAATATCCCAAAGCCGGTGAACAAAATTCAAAGGTAACATGCAACGTTTTCGATATAGACGCCAAGACTATCCGGAAAATGAATATTCCCGAAAACACGGAATATATCCCGCGCGTGCAATTCCTGCCCAAAGGCGATGAACTTGCCATTATGACCTTGAACAGAGAGCAAAACAAGTTTGATATGTATCTGGCTAACGGCAGGTCTGAGGTGAGTCGCTCTATTTTGCATGAAGAAAACAGTCGCTATATAGATTCGGGACTATTCGATTACATCCGTTTCTTTGGTGACCAATTTACGTATGTAAGCGAAAAGGACGGCTACGCGCATATTTATTTGTATAACAATACCGGCGTAATGCAAAAGCAGCTCACATCGGGCAGTTATGACGTAACCGGATTGCTGGCTGTTGACCCTGTGTCAAAAACCGTGTTTTATGAAGCGGCGGAAGAAAGTCCGCTGCGACGTGCCGTATATAAAGTAGATATAGTGAAAGGTCTGAAAACCAAACTATCCACCAAACAAGGAACCAACAGCGCCACATTCAGCAATAACGGCAAGTATTACATAAATAGTTATACCAATACATCCACCCCAAGAATAGTAACCGTACACGATGCTACAGGAAAGGAACTGCGGGTGTTGGAGAATAACGCCAAATTACAAAGTTCATTAGCCGGATTAAACTTGCCTGTAAAAGAGTTTATCACGGTAAAATCCGCCGACGGACGCGACTTGAACGCTTATATGATGAAACCGGCGAACTTCAATCCGTCTCAGAAATATCCGTTGGTTATGGTGCAATACAGTGGACCTGATTCGCAGGAAGTAAAAGACCGCTATGGCATAGATTGGACAGACTACCTGACGACGCAGGGCTTTATCGTGGCATGCGTGGATGGACGCGGAACGGGAGCCAGAGGGGAAGATTTCCGCAAATGCACCTATATGAATCTGGGGATATATGAGTCGGACGACCAGGCTGCCGCGGCAAAACACTTTGCTTCATTACCCTATATCGACGGCGGCAAAATCGCTATTTGGGGTTGGAGCTACGGAGGCTACAATGTACTGATGAGCATGAGCCGCGGAAACGGCGTCTTTAAAGCCGGAGTAGCCATAGCCCCGGTCACTGATTGGAGATTCTATGATACGGTATACGCGGAACGTTTTATGCGCGCGCCGCAGCAAAACGCGGACGGTTATCAGGCAGGGTCTCCTATTCTGCTGGCAAGTAAATTGCAAGGCAGCTTACTGCTGATACATGGTTCCGCCGATGATAACGTACACTTTCAGAATACGATGGATTACGCGGCGGCATTAATCAAGGCGAATAAACAGTTCGACATGTTTGTGTTTACGGATAAAGACCATTCTATCAGAGGAGCGGCGAACCGCACCTATCTGTATGAAAAGGTTATAAAATTCTTAAAAACGAATATGTAAAGTTATCTTTCTCAAAAAGAAAATTCGAGGTAAATATTTTGTTTTAATAAGATAAAAAAACTATCTTTGTCGGCTGAAAAAGAAGAAATAATTTTAATCACTTATAAAATGAAAAAAGATATCCATCCGGGAAACTATCGTCCGGTCGCTTTCAAGGATATGTCAAACGAAGAGGTGTTTATCTCACGTTCAACTATCAACGCAAGAGAAACCATTGATATAGACGGCGTTACCTATCCGTTAGTGAAGCTTGAAATCACGAGTTCTTCTCATCCGTTCTATACAGGTAAACAAAAACTTGTGGATACAGCAGGACGTGTTGACAAATTCATGAGCCGTTACGCTAAGCGTACCCAACCTAAAAAATAAGTTTGCTGAATAGCAAATATTGTAAATCAGCAAATTAGCAAATAATATTGTCGCTTCGCGTCAATTGTCCTATTCGCTAATTTGCTGATTTATTAGTTTATTAGTTTATTAATTTTAACAGGGAAATCAATTCGCCTCCCAGTTTGGTTTTGACGTCTATATGCCTCAAAACTGCTTCCACAAAAGCATTCTCTTCAAAGACGCCGCGCACTTGCTCGAAATCCGTTTTTTGCTGATGGCGGTCTCCATCCACGCCAAAGCCGGTGTGGGACGATAATGAAAATTCTTTCTTGGCGTCTTCATAAATCATCTTATCAAGCTCTACGACGGCGTCACGCCAACATTCAACGATATAGATAATGTCCATGGACGTGATAGTCTCCAATGACAGGTTATAGTATCGCTGTATCTTATCCCACGCCCATGTCCATTCCAACGAGTAGTAATTCTTGTGCAACTGTTCAAAGACAGCGTTCATTTCATCCACTCGGATTATTCGTTCGGCTTCTATATCATCTATCAAACGGTCTATCTCGGAACGTGGCGCCAACATTCCTCCTATATCGCTCCATTCATTTAGCCCGACATCGGTATCCGGTTTCAGACAAGCCCTGATTTCTTCATTACTTGCGCATGGACAATCATTTAAACGTGAGATGATAGAGTTTCCCAAAAATTTGATAATCGCCATATTATATAATTTCAAGCCTCTCTTTAAGGAGGAACTCTTAATGCGGCAACTCTGATAGGTGTATGACCCTGATGTTTCGCCACAAGTGCTTTTCAGTCCGTTCAGTATATCAATAGCCTTAAACATTTTCTGTATAGTATAAGGACTCAGCAGGTTGAAATTTATCTGATCCAGTTTTTCCGGGTCTTTCCGTTTATCACGTTTGGGAAATTTTTGGGCGTCCCTGATTGTCCCTACGCTTCGCAGGTTGATACCCGGAACAAGCACGGATTCGTTCTTGTCTTCTATCAAATACGAAAAAGGCATGTCGGAAGTATCCGAATTTTGGTAGTGGCGACCCATAATCAGTGAAAAAGCGCCTATACGTGCAGGCCACAAAATATACGAATTACTGGTCGTCTTTCCACCTCTTTCCACAATCCCTTGATGAATAGGTCCCAGCTTATACATGTGATTGCTTTGATTAGAACCTGACCCCGCGTTCATAAAAGAGAACATTCCCGCGATCAGAAGGGTCGATTTATGATGCGTTACGGTATATGGTCCCGCGAAAAGCGCGCAGGCTTCGCCGTTTTCGCCCTGGCAATTACTAAAGAACAGAGAATCGCTTGCCGAATAAGTATGTCCCAATCGGCAGGATTGCCCGACAAAACAACGCGTAAGCATAGTTCCGTCTTCAACCTGAGAACCCGAGCTAATGATAAAATCCTTCGCTATCACGCTGTATCCGATATGAACAGGGTCGTATTCGTTGCTGTTTATACTGCCGTTTTCGAGATGGCGAGCGCCTTCTATTTCAGCGTAATCTCCTATATAAACGTTCTTTATAGCTCCCGCGTTTACGATAGACACATGATTACCGATGTGCCCGATAGTCGATGTATGTTCCTTGGTATAACATTTCACCATATCCTGAAGTTTCTTTACAAGAATCGGGCGATGCCTGTAAAAAGAGAGTATATACGCGAAATGAGCGCTTAGTTTATCATATATCATGACTTCACGCCCTCCGGTCTCGTTTAGTACCGAGACTTCCACCCCATTGCCGAACGACGATTCTCCCTCCACATATAAATGGTGTATATTCTGGATACGGACATTATTACCAACGCGATAATTCGCGATATAGTTCTGTACGTTTTCTATCAGTACATTATCGCCCAGTTCGCAATTATGAAGACAGGCATGATGTATTCCGGCATGCTTTTTCAATTCGCCGGGTAGGGTGAAATCTTCTTCAAAAACGCCTAATTTGATATTCCCCGAAAAATTTACATATTTGATATAATCAGGGTTAAAGTTTGTGTGAACGGTAATATTGCCCCAATCATCGGCATCACAGCCTTGGTTTTTCAGTATCTCTATTTCCGGGGCAGTCAGTTTTCTATAATTCATATAAAGTTCTTGTTTCTTTGTTAGTGAATGCAATTTACATAAAATAGTAATGATATAGGACTTTTAGATTGATAAAAAATAGTCCCGGCTATTTTTTATAATAAACGGGACTAAGAATTATTCTTTATCTATTCGATCGCTTTGCTTTTTAATCAGGAATTATATCCTGAATAGAAGTGGACAAGCCTTCGATACGTCGTTGTAAGTCGTATTTGCGAATCAAGGCGGCAATCTCAGGGTCTAACGGTGAACGATATATCTTAGACGGATCCAGTTCACAAGCGCGCATCAAGTGATCAATAGCGTCTCTGTCCTTATTGGAACGGATAGATAATATCGCGCGCAAGTATTCATTGTTGCCTGTTTCGGGAAGATTATCCAACACTTCTTTCGCTTTTGCGTTGTAACCCATACATATTAAGCACAATGCCGTATTGTAGTCCGGATAATCGGATAATATATCAAGGGCTTTCCAGTATTCCCTGTCTTGCAACAATTTTAATCCTTTATCATAGTTAGGACGTTCTTGCACATCAATAGCCGTCTGGGTATCCATATTCGGACGGTGCATATTAAATTCAAAAACCGTTTTGTTCAAAAGAGGATATATTGAATCTCGAATAATCTTAAAGTCATCAGGGAAGTTTTTCTTTAACAGTGTTTCCGTCTCATCCGGATCGATAGCGCCTTCTAACGCGGCTAATATCTGAGATTTGCTCAAAATATCGTTTCGTTGCATAATTTGAGCGGCCAGAGTGTTCCAATCTTCACCCGTATGTTCAATCTTAATTATATTCAGACCGTTTCGGACTTCGCCCGAAAGCGATTTCACAAAATATTCTTTTATGGCGATAGAGCGTTTCTCCGAGAGTTTGTGGTTGTTGTCATAAGGACCGTCCAACGCGGTGCTCACGGTCATTATTATACTGTCAACCACAAATTTGCCGTCTTCCGTAAACGCGCGGTATGTTGTGAGCATTTTGTTTAGTTCGGCTCTATTATCAGCATAATTGATGTCGAAATTCGTCTTGTTTGGCTGGAATTTAAGGTAAGAAGTCATACGGTTATATGCCTCCCGATACAATTTAGTTCTCTTATACACCAATGATGTGTCCACCAATTGAGACAGAGAGGAAATAAAATAAGAAATCGTGTCTGCCGGCGGCATAATGTAGCGGCTACGGTCAATGGCGTCGACCCTTCCTTCTATCGTAAGGCGCAGTTTCTTTAGTCCCACTGTCACCGGATGTTCTTGTTTGTAATAATAAACAAAGTCGCGGCCTGTGTCGATAATCGTGTCAAGGCGCATACCTTGTTCGTATGGGAACGGTATCATTTCCTTAGCAACTTCATCTTTCCGCTCTTTTTTCATTTCGTTCTCAGCGATAGCCTCAAACAGATATCTGTTTTGAGCCATCTCGATAGAGTCACTCTCGGTCAGCACATTATTCATGATGTCTTCCAAAGAGCGACCTTGTTCGTATGCTTCACGGAATTTAGCCGGCATTTTCATATAGCTTATTTCAAAGTCTTTATCATCCAATACCAGCGCTTTCACATTCTTGTTGAATTTCTTCATATATTGGTCAAAGAGACCGACTGTATCTTTTCCGTTGGTCATATCCCTGATAACCTGTTCGCGGGCTTTACGAACATATTCATTATAAAAGCGTTGACGGTATCCTTTCAACTTGGCAAGTTCGACAGCGTCAAATTTACTTTTTTCAGTTTTCCACTTTTCATACTCCATTTGTTTGCTCCACTCTCTGTAATACTCTTCATAATACAGGTTCTGGCGATTGCGGATGTCTTTTTCCGTTCCTTCTTTATCGAAGAATACCTCATCATATTTGTCTTCGCCGACAATAGACTTCATATAAGCGTCATAATCAGCGTAATCCTGTTTTTGTTTTGCTAAGAATGAACTTCCTTTCACAATAACTTCCTTTAATGCGATAATAGAGTCATTATGAAACAATTTTGGATAAAATGTCATCCTGTAATTTTCGGAAAGAAGTTCTTTTGGTACTTTGATGATAAAGTCCACATTCACGCGTCCGTTGCGTTCCGGTGTAAAACGTGATTTAGCTGTTACTACCACTTCGGATAGATGCTGAACTTCATTCAGGTTAGTAGGTTTCACGTTTTTATTATCTGTCGATTCGGTAATCTGTTCCGCGTGGATATATGAAACTTCCTCTGAAACAGTTCTGCCATTTTTAGCTCCTTCCTGAAAAGGCAACTCAATATTCGCTCTTTTCAACTGTTGCATAAACAACGGCTTTACCAATGCTTCTTTCGGTTTGGATCCGGAAAAAGAAAAACTGGGCGCGGTTACATCTTCCCCTCTGGATGCTCGTATTTCACGCACCGAACTGGAAGACTTGCAAGAGAACATTATTAATATAGAGATAGACACTGAAGGAATAAGCACAAGCGCTAACCGAGAAATATGGGTAGTGATGTATTTTTTCATATATTTATTTAGTTTCTAATATAGTTGTGAAGTGAGTGCAAAAAAACTCTGCAAATATAATTATTCTCACGCAATATATTAGCAATTTAAGATATTAAATGAAAAAAATGAAAATTAAAAAGAGTAAAGAATAGAAAGTAATAAGTAGAAAGTAATAAGTAATGAGTAATAAGTAGGAAGTAATGAGGAGCGAGTACTTTAAATTACTTAAAGTCTTCTATCACCTTCAACAGCTTATTTAAAGACCGGACGTCGTGATACAATTGATAGCGGATATTGTTGAAGTCGAGTTTGTTTACAACCTTCACCGTTGAGTTGTATTTTTTTGTATATGACTTGCCTACAAGCCTGTATATATTATCCAAATCTTTGGCAGGGTGAACTCTGGATTCCGGATCGATCGTATAGGGGTCGAATCCCAGTTTTTCCCGGATAAACCGCCCTGTAAGGCGCTTGTCTATTTTCTTGAAATGATTCGTCTCTGCTATAAACCAAGCCTCTATTTCATGTATGGCTATCACTATATCAAAATGGGACATATCGTCTTTCAGTTTACGTGGTAAATACCGCAAACCTTTCTCTAACCGATCCAGTTCTTCTATGGGGATGGGATACAAATCGCGTAATCCGACTATCATTTCATAGCCTTTGCTTCGCAAGCCGGAAATATTTTCCAGTATTTCCGATTTTACCCTGTTGTCCGAACCGCAATCAAAAATTAAAACTTCGTACAGCGGATTCCTTGAAAACAAAGAGTTACGGACAATTTCCTGTTTGGGTATATTCGTTCCCCCGCGAAATTGTTTCTGGATTATATTAACACGCGCCGAACCGAGTATTTCCCTTACCAAGCGATTAATAAAAATCTGCTCAGTCTGTCCTTCAACAAAAAAAGCAATCCGTTTCATCAATCGTTATCGTCATCTTCTTCTTCATCCATAATACCAAAACCTTTACGATAAAAGTCAGTGGACAAGAAATCAAAGTTATTCAGTCCTGTGTATTTAAAATCTTCAAAAGTATCTTTAGAATTTGTATAATCATAAAATATCGACTTGTTATATTTACGGTCTATAACCGACCAATAGCGGAGAGGTATCTGATTCATGATATATCTGTCGTTGGTGGACATAAAGAACTGCATGTTCGATTTATTCACTCTTTTGACAACAATATTTATCATCTTCTTGGAACTGTCAAAGTCCAGCCCTTCCCCTATATCGTCTATCAACAGACAAAGGGATAGATTATTCAATCGGGCATAGCCTAACAGGACAAACAGCGATAACGACCGGAACATACCCTGCGACATCTCCCGCTGCGAAACGGTGTATTCGCCGTCTTCTTCGACATACAAGCCGTAGTGACCGTCGGTTTCGTCTATACCGATACCCGAAACATAATATCCGAGGTCTTGCATACCCGATATTATTTCGGAAATGAAGGCATCGCCAAATTCCTGTTTCCCTTTGTGAAAAGTATAAATCAAGACATCCGTATCGTCTATATCGCGATCGTTATCGTCTATCCGAATGTAATCTCTTACCAAACGGTTTTTCTCTAATTGATTACTGAAAAGATAGTTCTTTAAAGATTCGCCCCATCGTACAAACCCTTCGAAATAATGCTTACCCGACGCGTCGGCCGACGCGATCAATAATTCATGTTTCGGGATATTAAACGGAATATTATTATCCGACGGCGTCAGTATCCGGTTGTTCCTGTCCAACAGTACCTTATCGTTTAAGGTTAATACTTCATCCGTCACCTCCCTGTCTTTGAATGATAAGGTATATTTATATTCATCCTCCGCCTCCGTAAATATCAATTCAAAATATTCACTTGGGCTGAAAGCCTGTTTTAAATTAGCCTTCCCCGATAACAGGTTCGCTATTTTGCGAATAACATTCAAGGTGCGGCTCTTTCCTGACGCGTTTTTTCCTATCAGCAAATTGATATTGCCAAAATAGGCATAATCGTCATCCTTTCCTATAATGCGCCATTCGCGCGGTTCCCCGATGTGGCGTATATACTTTAATGCTTTAATTATCATTCGGTTAAATATTATTGCTGAAACACTAATCCTTTTCTTCCCAAATATACGCTTTTTATAAGAAAATCTTTGAAAAACATGGATGTGAAAATTTAGAAACTGTTTTGAATTTTACCAAAATATATTATTATAGCTCTTTTTTCGTCCATTTTTAGGCTCTTTTTGTCTAATTTATCCTTTCACTCAGCTCAAATAGCCCGCTATTATCGCTTCGCGGAAGAACAAATTATCCTAAAAATAGCTCTAAAAATT